>DASTOO010000345.1:0-5820 GCA_035762505.1 Candidatus Krumholzibacteriia bacterium | reverse complement strand
CCGACGCGCCCTTCCACTCCTTGCGATTCAACAGATCCATGCCGATGCCCTGGATCACGTCGTAGCTGGCGGGGTCCTCGTCGATGAGACGCTGGAAGCGATTGACGGCCTCTTCTTCGCGGCCCATCGCGACGAGTTGTCCGCCGGCGAGTTGCAGTGCGCGCGGGTAGTTGGCGTCGCTCGGATTCGAGAGCTCGAGCACCTTGTCGGCAGCTGTGAGCGCCTTCTCGTGATAGGTGGAATCTTCCTCGGCGAGACGGTCGTAGGCGACACCGAGGTTGTAGAACGCGTTGGCCTGCGTGGGATCGGCCTGCGTCGCGAGGTCGAACTCGTCGGAGGCGGCCTTGTAGTCCTGCCGGTTGAACGCGCTCTGTCCGAGCTTGTAGTGCTTGGCGAAGTTGCTCTGGATGTTGTCCCTCACGTCGGCCGTCTTCTTGGGATCGAGCTCCTTGGCCTTCATGAAGTGATCGTACGCGAGCGCGACGCTGTCGAGTTTGCTGTAGGAATAACCGAGCTGGAAATGCGCCTCGGCGTCGTTGGGGTTGGCGGCCAGCCCTTCCTTGGCCAGCTTGATCGCCATGTCGTAGTTGCCTTCCTGGTTCCGGAGCTTGGCGCTCGTCGTCGCCACCGACTGACAGCCCATCGCCACCGCCACCAGAGCCAGGACGAACATCGATGCAAGGAATCGAACTCGGATCATCGCGCGCTGCCCTCCCTCGCGGTACAGGCCGGTCGAAGCCTGCTCGCAGGCCGACCTATTACTTCAACGGTTCTCTGTCGGGCAACCCAATTCATCAAGGGGTTGACGGGACGTACAAAGATCGAATGCTTGGTTGATTAATCCCGGGCGGCGGATCTTCCTGGGGCCGCCGAGGTGGGTCGTCTTGGGGATCCATGCACGGGGTATGGACCTGCCGTACAACCACCATTAAACGGGACCGCGGGCGGGGTGTCAAGGCGAATTTCCGTCCGCCCGCCCATCCAACCCACCGTGCCGCTTGGGGTTAACCGCGGCCTAGAAGAACGACTCCGGGTCGACGTCCCAGCGCAGATCGATGGAACGGGCGCCGCGGCGTTTCTCGGTGAGGCGCCGGAAGATCTCCAGGACGGCGTCCTTGTCGTTCTGGCGCAGCGGACCCTTGAGCAGCATGTGCTCCCGGAAGCGGTTCTTGACCCGCGGAATGAGTGGCGGCGTCGGGCCGAGCACCGCGACGCGCCCGCCGAGCACCGCCCGCGCGGCCTCCGCCCACTCCAGCATGATCGTGCTCAGAAGCCCCGCATCCGTCCCGCTGCAGGCGGCGAGCACCATGCGCGCGAACGGCGGGTAGTTGAGGGACCGCCGCACCTCCAGCTCCTCGGCCATGAACCCGTCGTAGTCGTTCGCGACGAGGTGACGGAAGACCGCGTGGTCCGGCGAATACGTCTGGATGACGACGGCCCCGGCGCCGCTGCGGCCCGACCGGCCGGCGACCTGGGTGAGCTGCTGGAAGGTCCGCTCCGCGGAGCGGAAGTCGGGAAAGTTCAGCCCTTCTTCCGCGCTCACGACCCCGACCAGCGCCACTCCCGGGAAGTGGTGCCCCTTGGTCACCATCTGGGTTCCGAGCAGGATGGGATACTGCCCGGTGCTGAACTCTTCCAGGATCTTGCGGTGACCCTCCTTGCCGGAGGTGGTGTCCGCGTCCATGCGCAACACGCCCACACCCGGAAACAGCGCCTTCAAGTCCAGCTCCACCCGCTGCGTGCCGACACCCGTGTAGTTGAGCAACCGGCTGTTGCACTTGTCGCAGCGGGTGGGGACACCTCTCTCGTACCCGCACAGATGACACTTGAGCCGCTCGTCCACGCGGTGGAACGTGAGCGACACGTCGCAGTTGATGCACATCGCGAGCCACCCGCACGCGCCGCACTGCACGTAGCGCGCGTGGCCGCGCTTGTTCAAGAACACGATGGCCTGGCGTCCGGCCTTGATGGTCTCGTCGAGCCGTTCGATGAGCCGCTGCGAGAACACCTTGCCGCGCGATTCCTCTTCGCGCATGTCCACGATCTCGATCGCGGGCATGGCGCCGCCGCCCACGCGGTCGCGCAGGCGCAGGAGCTGGTAGCGTTTGTCGCGCGCGAGCTTCACCGACTCGGCCGACGGTGTGGCGGAGCCGAGCAGGACCGCGAGCTTCTCCGCCCGCCCGCGCACCATGGCGACGCTGCGCGCGTGGTAGCGCGGCTTGTCGTCCTGCTTGTACGACTCGTCCTGTTCCTCGTCGACGATGATGAGACGCAGGTCGCGTACGGGGCTGAACACCGCGCTGCGCGGGCCCACCACCACGCGGTGCTCGCCGCGCTGGATGCGCTCCCAGATGTCGAAGCGCTCCGGCCCGGTGAGGCGGCTGTGGATGATGGCGACGAGGTCGCCGAACGCGCGGCGGTAGCGCGCGGTCGCCTGGGGCAGCAGCCCGATCTCGGGGACAAGCACGATGCAGCCCCCGCCGCGCTCGATCACGACGCGCGCGGCGCGGAGGTAGACCTCGGTCTTGCCACTCCCGGTGACGCCGTAGATGAGCGACGGCCGGAACTCGCGCGCGGAGAGGTCCGTCCCGATGCGCGTAAGCGCATCTTGTTGTGCCGGCGTCAGAGCATCGACAACTCTCTCCAGCGCCTCCAACGGCGACGCCTTCTCGAATGCGTCGATGCACACCAGCCCCCGCTTCACCAGCCCGTCCAGGACTTCGCGCGCGTAGCCCCACTCGGAGAGAACGACGGGGACCGGCGCCTCGCCGCCCGCGCTGAGCAGCTCGGTGAGGAGCGCGAGCTGCTGCTTCGCGCGCGAGAGCTTCTTCTGCGCGGCCGCGTATTCTTCGCCCGCCTCGCCCCGTTTCCGCAGCGCGTCGTCGCTGACGCGGAGGAGCCCGGTGGGCCGGGGCTTCACCTTCGCGCGCTTGAGGCTCGGCGGAATGACCGCCTGCATCGCCTCGCCGCGCGAGCATCCATAATAGGAGGCGATCCACGTCGCCAGCTCGAGGAGGTCCGGCGGCGCGAAGGTCTCCTGGAGCTCGTGGATGGGGCGGGTGCGGGCGACATCGGCGGTGGCGGCGAGATCGACCACGACGCCGTTGAGCAGGCGCTTGCCGAAAGGGACCTCCACGCGACATCCCACCTGCACGCGTCCGCGGAGCGACTCCGGGATCTCGTAGGTGAACGACTGGTCGACCGGGATGGGCAGCACCACGCGCGCGTAGCGCGGCGTCGCGGTTTCGATGAGCTGCTCGGGCGGCATGGCCGGAAGTATAGCGGATGCGGGCGAGGACGCGTCGTCGTTTCGATGTCCTTGCTGCACCGCCGCCCAGACGGTACCATGGGCGCCCATGGATTCCATCAAGCACCTCATCGACTTCGTCCTGCACGTCGACAAGCACCTGCTGGAGCTGGTGAACACGTACGGCGGCTGGACCTACGGCATCCTGTTCGCGATCGTGTTCCTGGAGACCGGGCTGGTGGTGACCCCCTTTCTGCCCGGCGACTCGCTCCTGTTCGCGGCGGGCGCGCTGGCCGGCGTGGGCGCGCTGGACATCGGCTTTCTGATTCCGCTGCTGATCGCCGCGGCGGTGATCGGCGACAGCGTGAACTACGCGATCGGCCGCCGCGTGGGTCCCCGTGTATTCCACGAGGGGAATCGCTTCCTGAAGCAGGAGTACCTCCAGCGCACGCACGAGTTCTATGAGAAGCACGGCGGCAAGACAATCGTGCTGGCGCGCTTCGTGCCCATCGTGCGCACCTTCGCGCCCTTCGTGGCCGGCATCGGCCGCATGAGCTACCCGAAGTTCCTGATCTACAACGTTTCGGGAGGCGTGGTCTGGGTGTGCCTGTTCGGATACCTGGGGTACTTCTTCGGCGGGCTGCCGTGGGTGAAGGAGAACTTCAGCGTGGCGGTGCTCGCCATCATCTTCCTCTCGCTGGTCCCCATGGTGGTGGAAGTGTGGAAGGCCCGCGTGCGCGAGCCGCGTTGAAAGCAAACGCGCGCCGGGAGGCCGGCGCGCGCGGGAGGCGGCGACTTCTCGCCCGAAGCTACTTGCGGCAGCCCAGTATCTCCTGAATGCGGTCGATCAGACGGCTCGGGCTGAACGGCTTCACGATGTAATCCACCGCGCCCACCTCGTAGCCCAGACGCTTGTCGAGGTCGCGCCCCTTGGCCGTGAGCAGCACGACCGGGATGTTCTTCGTCTCCGGGTCGCGCTTGAGGCGCCGGCAGGTTTCATAACCGTCCAGCACCGGCATCATGACGTCCAGCACGATGAGATTCGGCTTTTCCTGCTTCGCCTTCTCGACCGCCAGCTCGCCGTTGTTGGCCGTGATGACCTCGAACCCTTCGGCCCCGAGACTAAAGTCGAGAATGTGCAGAATGTACACTTCGTCGTCCACTATGAGAATTTTGCCCAGCGCCATTGCTGCCTCCTATGCAAATCCTGCCTAGCGCGGCGTCGTCCCGACGTCCGCGAGGGTCTCGGCGTCGCTACTCGTGGTCCGGAAGCGATCTGCGTGCCGATTGACGGAATTCACGAACACTTCGACCACTTTCGGGTCGAACATGGTCCCGGCGCGGTGCCGGATGACTTCAATCGCCTCGTTGAGGTTGTACTGCTTCTGATACGGCCGGTGCGAAATCAGTGCACGAAGCGTGTCGGCGACGCGAATTATGCGCGCCTCTATCGGGATCTCGTCGCCCCGGAGCTTCCCCGGGTAACCCGTGCCGTCGTAGTTCTCGTGGTGGTAAAGCACCGCGTCGCGTACGCGCGGGATGAACTCGATCTGCTTGAGCATGTCGGTCCCCACAATGGTGTGCTGCTCCAGGTGCATGCGGTCCTCCTGGGTCAGCTCGCGCGGCTGCTTGATGATGTTGTGCCCGATCTTGGCGAGCCCCAGGTCGTACACGTTGAACACGTAGCGCAGGGTGGCGCTCTCCGCCGCGCTCATCCCCATGCGCTCGGCGACGTCGCGCAGCACCACGGAGAGCGCGTCGGCGGCGTGCGGGTCGATGTAGCGCTTGGCGTCCAGGATCGACTTGAAGGTGGCGCGCACGTCCTCGAACTCGCGCGACTTCTCCTTGAAGTGCGACAGCGCGTCCAGCGCGAGCACGACCCGCTCGGCGAACAGCTCGAGCAGCGCGTGGTCGGCGTCGTCCAGGGAATCGCGCCCCACCGGTTCGGTGACATTGATGACGCCGATGACGCGGTTGTCGCGGCGGATCGGCACGGACAGGAATGACTTGGACTCGTATCGCTTCTGGTTCATGAAGCCGGCGATGCGGTTCTCGCCCTCCACGTTCCGCACGAGGCACGCGCTGTTTCCCTGGGCGACCTGTCCGGCGACCGATTCGCCCAGCCGCACGCGCGCGTGCTCCACGATGTCCTCATCCAGGCCAATGGCGCTCTCGATGCGCAGCTCCTGGCCGTCCTCGTCGATCATCATGAGCGATGCGCGCTTCACGTGCAGCAGCTCAGCCACGAGTTCGACCACCAGTTCCATGTAGCGCTCCACCTCGAAACGCCGTGTGGAGACGTAGTCGGTGAGCAGCTCGCTCCGCACCACCGCCTGCTTCTTGGGCACGACCACCACGAAGCGTGCTCCGCGCCCCGGCACGTTCTCCACCCAGATGCGCCCGTCGTGCCACTCCACGATGTTCTTGCAGATGGCGAGGCCGATGCCGGTGCCGCCGTGGCGGCGCGTGCTGGTCCCGTCCACCTGGTGGAAGTGGTCGAAGATCTTCTCGATCTGGTCGTCGGGAATGCCGATGCCGTTGTCCTCGACGATGATGCGCGCGCTCACCACTTC
>DASTOO010000344.1:0-12981 GCA_035762505.1 Candidatus Krumholzibacteriia bacterium | reverse complement strand
GGGGGCCAACGTGAGTGCTCGCTCCATGATCTCCCGCGCCCGGTGGATGGTCTCCGGGGTGGGATTCTGGAGGACGAAG
Source organism: Candidatus Krumholzibacteriia bacterium (assembly GCA_035762505.1). Lineage (GTDB taxonomy): Bacteria > Krumholzibacteriota > Krumholzibacteriia > WVZY01 > JAKEHA01 > JAKEHA01. Next base: position 12,902 of record DASTOO010000344.1, on the reverse strand, counting down.
CGTGCCCGCAACACGAGGTCGTAGCCGGCGGCTGCAGCGGGCTTCGGCGCGGTCGCGCTGTTCGACAGCAGCGTCACCTGGAGCTTGCGGGCTACCGACCGGGCAATGTCGTCCTGCACCGTGAAGATGTCGTCGAGGGTCCGGTCATAGGTCTGCGTCCAGACGCGGAACCCGTCCGCCGCCTTCACCAGCTGCACCGTAATACGCACCTTCTTTCCCGACTTCCGCACGCTTCCTTCGAGCAGGTGCTCCACGCCGAGCTCTTCGCCGATCGTCCTGAGGTCCTCATTCCTTCCTTTGAACGAGAACGCCGACGTGCGTCCCGCAACTTTGAGCTCGGGAATCTTCACAAGGGCGTTGGTAAGCTCCTCCGAGAGGCCGTCGGAAAAGTACTCCTCGCTGTCGTCGCCGCTCATATTCACGAGCGGCAGCACCGCAATGGAACTGCTCTCGGCGGCGAGCCGTCCGGGCGTCTTCCTCTCCGCCACCCGCCAGACGCCCGCGGCGAGGAGCACGCCGGCTGCCCCGACCGCCCCTATCCAGATCCGCCGGTGGGATGCCCTCGTGCCTGCGGCGTTCCGCGCCGAAGTAACACCCCGCTCCCGGCGCAGATCCGCCAGCACTGCCTTCGCACTGGGGTATCGTTCCTCCGCGTCCTTCGCAAGCAGGGCCGAGACGATTCGCTCGATACCGTCGCCCACCCGGTTGTTGTAACGACGCAGGGGCTGTGGTTCCTGGTTTGTGATGGCATACAGCACCGCCTCGCGGTGTTCGCCCGCGAAGGGGTGCGAGCCGGCGAGCATCTCGAAGAGCACGATGCCGGCGGAGAAGAGATCACTGCGAGCGTCGATTTTCCCTCCTCCGGCCTGCTCGGGCGACATGTAGCGAACCGTTCCCAGTGTCCCGTGCTCTGTTGTGAGCGACACAGAGCCACGAAGCTTGGCCAGACCGAAGTCCAGGATACGAACGCGCCCATTGCGATCGATCAGGATGTTGTCCGGCTTCACGTCGCGGTGCGTGACACCCGCCTCGTGGGCCGCCGCAAGACCCTCGAACATCTGGCTCGCGATTTCCAGTGCGCGCTCGACTGTGAGATCCTTTCTCTCGATTGCTTTCGTCAACAACTCGCCGTCGACGTGCTCCATGACGATATAAGGGCGTCCCCGATGAGTTCCGACATCGTGGACGGTGATGATATTCGGGTGGTTCAGCGCCGCCGCGGCTCGTGCCTCCCGATTGAAGCGTTCGAGGGCGACCGCGTCTCTCGAGTACTCGTGCGGGACAAACTTGACGGCGACGTGACGATCGAGCTTGGTGTCTTCGGCCAGGTAAACCTCGCCCATGCCCCCCGTGCCGAGCTTCTCGATGATCTGGTAGTGGGAAAACGTCGTTCCGATCATGGGACACCTGAATGCGGCAGGTGCATGAGGCGTGACGACTGCCGGACGCCTATCGGGCCGGGACCATCCACAACGATATATCTTACAGCGAACACCGCGGGTCCGCACGCGAATTGATTCGATTGCGGGCTCTCGTCCGATCGGGGCGTTGCACCCGTCCTCCCGTTGTGCGATCATCGGACCCTCGCGCCCCAATCGCCGAATCGATCAGGAGGAGAAAATATGGGCCGCACTTCCTACGACGTGATTGTGGTAGGCGCGCGCTGCGCCGGTTCCTCGACCGGCATCCTGCTCGCGCGCAACGGGTATCGAGTTCTGATCGTCGACAAGGCGACTTTCCCCAGCGACACCATCTCGACCCACATGATTCATCCGCCCGGTGTCGCCGCCCTCGCGCGTTGGGGTCTGCTCGACCGTTTGATCGCCACGGGATGCCCGCCCATCGACACCTACGCGTTCGACTTCGGGCCCTTCACTATTTCCGGTTCCCCCGGCACCTCCGACGCACCCGTCGCATACGCTCCGCGCCGCACCGTGCTCGACAAACTGCTGGTGGATGCCGCATCCGAGGCGGGAGCAGAGGTGCGGGAAGGATTCACCGTCACCGACGTCATGATGGACGAGGGGCGCGTGGTCGGTATCCGCGGCCACGGGAAGGACAGCGAGCCCGTCACGGAGCATGCACGCGTCGTGATCGGCGCCGACGGCCTTTACTCCGTTGTCGCGAAGGCGGTGCGCCCCGGGCAATACAACGAAAAGCCGAAACTCCTCGCCGCGTATTACACCTATTTTAGCGGCCTGCCGATGAACGGCCGATTCGAGACCTACGATCGCCCGGCGCGAGGAATGGCCGCATGGCCCACCAACGATGACCTGACACTCGTCATCGCCGGGTGGCCGTTCGCGGAGTTCAACGAGAACAAGAAGGACATCGAAGGAAACTTCATGAAGACCGTCGCGCTGGCTCCGGCCCTTGCCGATCGTGTTCGCAAGGCAAAGCGCGAAGATCGCTTCTACGGCGCTGCCGTGCCGAACTACTTCCGCAAGCCTTTCGGCCCGGGTTGGGCCCTGGTCGGTGACGCGGGTTACAACCGGGACTTCATCACGGCCCAGGGAATCGCGGATGCGTTTCGGGACGCGGAGCTTTGCGCCGGCGCGCTCGACCAGGCGTTTTCGGGAGGACGCACCTTCGAAGTCGCGATGGGCGACTACCAGTCCGCGCGCGACGCGCAGGTGCTCCCGATGTATGAGTTGACCGCGCAGATGGCGTCGCTGCAGCCGCCCCCGCCCGAGCTCCAGCAAGTGCTGGCGGCGGTGCACGGTAACCAGGATGCGATGGATGGTTTTGCGCGGATGATCGGGGGCGTGACCTCACCCGCGGAGTTCTTCTCCGAGGAGAACGTCAAGCGAATCGTCGTCGGGGACGTGGACGCCTAACGACCCTTCCGCACCGTCGAGTACACCCAGCCGATATCGCCGCCGGCCGTCTTGACCTTGAGCCAGGGGCCGTCCTCGTCGAGCACCTTCAGGGTGTCGCCCGGGGAGACGTTGCTCAAGAGGCGCTTCGCGTGCGGGTCGATCGTCGGCGGTGCGACCGGTTCGGGGTCGCCTTCGAAGAGATACTTGAGCCGCTGGAAGAACCCGCGGCGCTGGGGGCCTTCCTCTTCGGGGCGCGCGGCGTGCTCCGCGTCGAATTCGCCCGACAGCTCGCGCAGCCGACGCGTCGTCTCGCGCGCGAGCGCGGTCTCGGCGGCGATGTCGGAATCGCAGAACGGGCAGCGATTGATGGTCATCTCGACCGGCACCGTGCAGGACGGGCAGGGCACGCGGCCCGCCTCGATCCGGCGGGTGCGCTTGATGCGCATCAGCTCGTCGATTTCGTCGTGGCGGTCCGGGTGGGTGGTGGCGTTTTCCGCCGTTTTCACCGCTGCTTGCGCTTCATCCTTCACGAGTGTTTCCACGATTCACCTCAAACTTGGCCTGGTGGCTGGACGACGACTGGGCAGAAAACTCCCCTGGGGGAGTCCGTGGCAACAACGAGCAAAATCTGAACCAAACCGGCCCTCCCGGGCTTGACATCCGCGGGCATCGTGCATAACCTATAGGTTATGAAACCCAACAGTTATGGGCAGGCGGCCCCCGACCGCCTCGACGCGACCTTCGCGGCGCTCGCCGATCCCACCCGGCGGGCGATTCTGTCGCGGCTCGCGTCCGGGGAAGCGTCGGTGGCGGAGCTGGCGAAGCCGTTTGCAATGAGCCAACCGGCAATCTCCAAGCACCTGAAGGTACTCGAGCGTGCCGGGCTGATCTCGCGCGGCCGCGACGCGCAGCGGCGGCCGTGCCGGCTCGTGGCCCGGCCGCTCGCGGAGGCCGACGGGTGGCTGGAGGGTTACCGCGAGATCTGGGAGGCCAACTACCGGCGGCTCGATGCCCTGCTCGGCGATCTGCAGAACGGCGGCGCATCGCAGACCGGCGAGAAGAAACGTGGAAGCACCCAACGAAAGAGGAGATGACCCATGAAGAACACGGGAACAACGTTGAAGATTGCCACGCCCACCGAGCGGGAGATCGTCATGACGCGCATTTTCGATGCGCCGCGCCGACTGGTCTTCGACGCGCACACCAGGCCGGAATTGATCAAACGCTGGCTGTTCGGGCCGGACGGCTGGTCGATGACCGTCTGCGAAGTCGATCTGCGGGTCGGCGGCACGTACCGCTACGTGTGGCGCCACACCAACGGAAACGAAATGGGCATGGGCGGCGTCTTTCGCGAGGTCGTGGCGCCGGAGCGTATAGTCGCCACGGAGAAGTTCGACGAGGCGTGGTACCCCGGTGAGGCGATCGACACCACGGTCTTCGTCGAGAAGGACGGAAAGACCACGATCACGCTGACGGTGCTCTACGAATCGAAGGAAGCGCGCGACATGGCTCTCGCGTCGGGCATGGAGCAGGGAATGGCGCTGGGGTACGACCGTCTGGCGGCGATGCTGGCCCGCGGGGATTCATAGCGGGGCGCGGATCGTGCTACCATGGTGCAGTCGTCGGCCGCAAGGGGCTCCCCCGAAGGAGGGGAGCAGGCGGGAGGCCGAAGGCCGGATAGGCTCGCCCGCATCCGGGATGTCGGTGATCGAATCCGCCGGGATTTCCTGGGATCACGGGCGCGATAGTGGGGCGCCGGCGCTGACTCTTACCGCGCGAACCGGACCGCGCCATCAGGTGAGAGTTGTCAGGGGGCCGTGTCCGCCGCCTTGTCCTCCGCGGGTGACCCGTCATTCGTGGTCGCGGGGTCGGCACCGTCGGCTGCCGGCTCACCCTCGGCGCCCCCCGCCTTGAGCCGCTTCTTCTCGAGCTTCTCGAGCTGCTTCTTCTTCCGCTTTGCTTCCTTCTGGCGCTTCTCGAAACTGTAGTTGGTTCTCTTTGCCACGCGTGTGCCTCTTTCTTCTCCCGCTGCGATGGTTGAATGTCGGCCTCGGGCCGCCTGCGAACCGGGGCGCAAGGACGCCCGTTCGTGCCGCCATGGCTCCACAGTAGCGCAGAATGCCCCCGTTGTCTGCAACGGATGCGCCCCGTTCGTCGCCGAACGCCCCGCGGACCACGGATCGTGCTATTATTGACGGCGCTCCGCAAGACCGCCCGCCGCAAAAGGCTCTACCATGAAGCGCGCAAACGAGTTCGCCCTGCTGACCGCGGCCGCTCTTCCCCGTGGTCGGCGCGTTGAACCTCTGCTATCGTCCCCGCAATGTGCGGCATCTGCGGACTTCTGGGCGACTTCGACCCGCAAACGGCCGGTTCGTGCGTGAAACGCATGGCGGATTGCATCCGCCACCGCGGCCCCGACGACGAGGGCTTCCACTTCGACCCGCCCGCGTACCTCGGCCACCGGCGGCTGTCCATCGTCGATCTCACCACCGGCCACCAGCCCCTCTCCAACGAGGATGACACGATCTGGATCGCGTTCAACGGCGAGATCTACAACCACGAGTCCGTTCGCGCCGACCTCGAGAAGAAGGGTCACCGGTACCGGACGCGCTCCGACACCGAGACCATCGTCCATCTCTACGAGGAGGAGGGGCTCTCCTTCCCGGCGAAGCTCAACGGGATGTTCGCGATCGCCCTGTGGGACGGACCGCGGCGCCGGCTCGTCCTGGTGCGCGACCGTCTCGGTATCAAACCGCTGTACTACGCGTCGCTCGAGGGCGGGGCGCTCGCGTTCGCATCCGAGATCAAGGCGCTCCTCCGCTGTCCCGGCGTCGACACCACGCTCGACCCCGTGGCGCTCGACGGCTACCTCGCCCTTCAATACGTGCCGGGTCCGTGCACGATCTACCGCGGCGTCCGCAAACTCCCCGCGGGGCACACGCTGGTCGCCGACGGGGGCGCCGTCACGGTGAAGCCGTTCTGGACGCTGGAACCGCAGGCGGCCCCGCCGTCCTTCGAGCAGGCGTGCGAGGAGTTCCGCGCGCTCTTCGCAGACGCGGTGCGCATCCGTCTCATGAGCGACGTTCCACTCGGCGCGTTTCTCTCCGGTGGCATCGACTCGGCGCTCGTGGTGGCGGCCATGGCCAGGGCGATGGACCGCCCGGTGCGCACGTTCTCGATCGGGTTCGAAACCGAGGGGTGGTACTCCGAACTCCCGTACGCCGAACGCGTGGCGAAACACTTCGGGACGGATCACCAGGCGCTGACGGTATCGGCGCTCGACATGCGCTCGCTGCTCGCGACCGTCACCGCCCAGCTGGACGAGCCGCTCGCGGACCCGGCGGCGGTCCCCACGTACCTGCTGTCGCGTTTTGCGCGCGAACACGTGACGGTTGCGCTCACCGGCGAGGGCGCCGACGAACTGTTCGCGGGATACAACCGCTACCGGTTCGAAGCCCTGCGCGAGCGCATGGCGGGGATCCCGGCGGGCTTGCGGCGCGGGCTGAACGTGACGGGGCCCTTTGCGGGGCCGCGCCTGCGCAAGGCGTTCGCCGCGTCGGCCATGGAACCCGCGGAAAGCTTCGTTTTTCTGCGTTCGGTGATGCCCGGCGGGATCCGGCGCGCGCTGCTGCGCGCGGATGTCGCCGCGGTCGTGCCGGCTGACCACCTCGAGCGGCGCATGGCTTCGCACTTCTCCGCGGGAGCGAACGGCCTCAACGCGACGCTGCGCGCGGACACGCTGGAGTGGCTCCCGGACGACCTGCTCATGAAGGTCGACAAGATGTCGATGCTCGCGTCGCTGGAGGCGCGCGTCCCGTTCCTCGACTATCGCATCGTCGAGCGGGTGTCCGGCTATCCCGCGGCGTGGAAGCACCGCAGCGGCAAGAGCAAGGTGCTCCTCAAGGCGGTGGCGGGCACGGCGCTCCCCGTCGAGATCGTCCATCGCCCCAAGCACGGATTCACGCCGCCGATCGGTAGCTGGCTGCACGGGGACCTTCGCACGTATCTCGACGACCACCTGCTCGATCCCGCCGCGCTGTCGGGCGAGTGGCTCGAGCCGCGCGAGGTCCGCGCGCTGGTGGCGCGCTACCGGAACGGAGAAGAGCGCCTGGCGCTCAGTGTATGGGTGCTGTTGTGCCTCGAGGTCTGGCTGCGGAGCACGAGCCGCCCGCGGAAGGCCGCGTGATGGACACCCGCGCCGCGTCGACCCGTGGACGCCTCGCCTACGTCGCCTCGGGTTTTCCGAAGCTGACCGAGACGTTCGTCCTGCGCGAGGTCATGGAGCTGGAGCGCAGCGGCATGCACGTGTCGGTGTTCTCCATCCGTGCGCGTCCCACCGGAAAGCTCCACGCGGACGCGCTTCCGTACCTCGCCACGACGCACTACGCGCCGTGGTTCGGATGGCGCCACGCCGCCGCGTTCTTTTCGCTCGTCGTGCGCCGGCCGCTCGGTGTCCTCCGCGGCACGGCGTACCTCGCGAGCGACGTGCTCGCCCACGCGCGCCATCCCGCGGTGATCGCCAAGACACTCCTCGCCGCCGGCAAGATGTTCCTCTTCACGCGTCAGATGGAGCGCGAGGGCGTCGTGCACGTGCACGGCCACTTCGCCAACATCCCGACCACGCTCGCCGTGTTCGCGTCGCGTGCGCTGGGGATCACGTACAGCTTCACGGGCCACGCCTGGGACATCTTCGTGCCCGCCAACCAGGCCGGGCTTCCCGCCAAGATTTCGGGCGCGCGCTTCGTCGCGACGTGCACCGGCTTCAACATGACCGTTCTGGAGCGCTTCTGCCGGACCGAACAGGACCGCGGGAAGATCTGGCGCAACTATCACGGCCTCGATCTCAGGCGCTACGTCGCGACGGAGGCGCGTGACGCGCAGCGCATCATCGCCGGCGGAAGTCTCGTCGAGAAGAAGGGGCTCCTGTACCTGGTCGAGGCGGCGGCACTGCTGCGCGCGCGCGGCGTTCCATTTCACGCCGAGATCGCCGGTGAGGGGCCGCAGCGCCATGAGCTGGAGAGTGCCATCGCGCGCCAGGACCTCGGGGCGTTCGTCACGCTCGCCGGGTCGATGCCGAACGAGCGGCTCATGGAGCGCATGCGGACGTCGGCCATGGTGGTGCTCCCGTGCATCGAGACGCGGGCCGGTTACATGGACGGCATCCCCAATATCCTCATCGAGAGCCTGGCGCTCGAAGTCCCGGTGGTCTCGACGCCGATATCGGGGATCCCGGAGCTCGTGGCGGACGGCGAAACGGGGCTGCTGGCCCCGCCGCGGGACGCCGTGGCGCTCGCGCGCGCGATCGAATCGCTCCTGCGCGATCCCGCCCGGGGACGGGAGATCGGACGCCGGGGACGCGCGCGGGTGGAAGCGATGTTCGATCTCGAGCGCAACGCCCAGGAGCTGGCCGCGCGTTTCCGCGCGATACTCGACACCGCCGGCCGCAAGGACGCGTGAATGAAGCACCCTCGCGATGATTCGGGCGAACACGGCACGGAGCCCGCGCGCGCGCAGATGACGCTGGTGCGCCCGTCGGCCGCGCGCGACGCGCCGTCGTCGTTTCCGTCCGATCTGTTCGAACAGGCGCGTGGGCGCGTGCGTCTCCTGGCCGGCTTCTTTGTCGCGGCGTTCGTGTTCGACCTGTTGATCTTCGCCGGCGTCACGCTGTTCGCTGGCGACGAATCCCCGGGGGCGGTACGGGCGCCGGAGCTGCAATGGGTGAACCTCGGCGCGGCGCTTCTGTCCGCCGGGTTGTGGTGGGCCGCGAAGAGCCCGCGCATCTCGGCGTCGCGGCTCCACACGCTGGGTCTCGTCTACGAAGTCATCGTGTGCTTCATCGCGGCGATGCTGACCTACCGGCAGTACTACCTCGACACGGGACTCCTCCCCAACCTGACCTGGGTTCCCGCCATCGTCATCATGTTTCCACTGATCATGCCGGGTCCGCCGCGACGGATGCTCGGCGCGGCGCTCGCGTCCGCCGCGACGTCGCCCCTCGCGATGTTCCTGCTCGACGTTGCGGGCAAGATCGACACGGGGGACGGATCGGCGTATGTCCCGGCGACGGTAAGTCCGCTCTTCGGAGTGGCGTTCGCGTATCTGGGCGCGCGCGTGGTCTACGGCCTCGGGCGCGAAGTGGCGAAGGCGCGCGCGATGGGGAGCTACCAACTCGAGGAGAAGCTGGGGCAGGGCGGCATGGGCGAGGTGTGGCGGGCGCGCCATCGCCTGCTCGCCCGCCCCGCGGCCATCAAGCTCATCCGGACGGCGCCGGCGGAAGACGGGAGCGCGAGCGTCTCGGCGGAAGCGCTGCACCGTTTCGAGCGCGAAGCGCAGGCCATCGCGGGTCTGCGCTCGCCGCACACCGTGGATCTGTTCGACTTCGGCGTCGCCGATGACGGATCCTTCTATTATGCGATGGAGCTGCTGGACGGCATGGACGCCGACGCGCTCGTGCGGCGCTTCGGACCCGTTCCCGCCGAGCGCGCTGTCTTCCTGCTCCAGCAGGTGTGTCACTCGCTCTCCGAGGCGGAATCCCGCGGACTCGTGCATCGCGACATCAAGCCCGCGAACGTCTTCCTGTGCCGCTACGGCGAAGACCACGATTTCGTGAAGGTGCTGGACTTCGGCATCGTGAAGACGCACCGCGACACGGACGAAGCGCAGACCGCACTCACCGGCCAGAACGTCATCCACGGAACGCCGGCCTTCATGGCGCCCGAGCAGGCGCTGGGACACGCCGAGATCGACGGCCGCGCCGACATCTACTCGCTGGGTTGCGTGGCGCACTGGCTCCTCACCGGCAAGTTCGTCTTCACCGCCGATACGCCGACCGCGCTCCTCATGAAGCATATCTCGACGCCCCCCGCCGCGCCGTCGGCCTGCACCGAGCTGCCGATCCCCGCGTCGCTCGACCGCCTCGTCCTGTCCTGCCTGGAGAAGGACCCCGCGAACCGGCCGCAGTCGGCGCGCGACCTTTCCCTGCGCCTGGCCGAAGTCGCGGTTCCGCTCGCGTGGAACGAGGCGCGCAGCCGCGAGTGGTGGAACCGGCACCGTCCGCTGCCCGCGGGTGCGCGCGGCATTCAAATGTTGTAGAATCTTCCCGCCTCAGGCGCGGCGCCTGAGCTCGCCGACCCGATGTTCCGAACGCGCAGACTGGAGTCTCCCATGCGATCAAGTCGTTGGAGCCAATCCCGGCTCGCCGGCCTCGTGTTGTTGACCGTGGGCTGTCTCTCGTGGACCGTTGTCCCCCTGGAGGCCGAGCCGCCCACCCCGCCGCCCTATTACGCCATCCGCAACGTGCGCGTCGTGACCGGCACCGGCGCGTCCATCGACGGCGCCACCGTGCTGCTCGCGAACGGGCTCATCGAATTCGTCGGAAAGAGCGTGCGCGTTCCCGGCGACGCCCGTGTGATCGACGGCGAGGGTCTCACCCTGTATCCCGGACTCATCGACGCGATGACGACGCTGGCGCAGAAGACCGAGTCCGAGTCCGGCGTGGGCCGGTCGGGCCGCGCGCCCGTCATCAACGGCCCCGAGGACCGTCCGGGAACGACCCCGTGGGTGACCCCGGTCGAGGGACTTTGCGAGGACACGAGGATCGAGAAATGGCGCAAGGCTGGTTTCACCGCAGCCGTCACGACACCCGAGAAGGGCATCTTCGCGGGGCAGGCGGCGCTGGTGAGCCTCGTGGATCGCCCCGACCGCCAGGCCGTGCTGTCGACCCCGGTGGCGCATCGCTTGAATTTTTCGGGATCCGGCGAGCTTCGCTCGTTCCCGGGGTCGCTGATGGGTGTCCTCGCCTACCTCAAGCAAGTGTTCATGGACACCGATCACTACGCGAAGGTCAAGGCGACCTATGCGAAGGACCCGCGCGGTCGCGTCCGCCCCGAATACGACCGCACGCTCGAGCCGCTCGCGACGGCGGTCGCGGACAAGACGCCGTTCCTGATGCCCGCCAATCTCGGCCGCGAGATCGATCGCGTGCTCGTCCTGCGCGGGGAACTCGGCGTCGAAGCGATCATCTACGGCGGGCAGGGCGCATACGCGCGCGCCGACGCGCTGCGCGACGCGGGGGTGCCCGTGCTGGTGAACCTCAACTGGCCGAAGCTGGAAAAGAACCGCGATCCGGAGGCCGAAACGCCCTTCCGAACACTCGTCCACCATCGCATGGCGCCCACGTCGCCGGCGGAGCTCGCCGCGTCCGGCGTGTCGTTCGCGTTCTATTCGGGCGGGCTGGCCTCGACCTCGGAAATCTTCGAGAGCGTGCGCGCCGCCACGGCGCACGGGCTGAGCAACGAGGACGCGCTCGCGGCGTTCACGTCCGATGCCGCCGCGATCCTGGGCATCGCCGATCGCGCCGGCACCATCGAGAAGGGAAAGATCGCCAACGTCGTGCTGGCCACCGACTGGCCCTGGGCCGACGGCGCGGAAGTGCGCGCCGTGTTCGTGGACGGTCGCATGTACCAGGAACGCAAGGATGACGAACCCGCCGCGGCGCCGGCCATGGACGTCAGCGGCACGTGGTCGCTCACGACGCAGTCATCCCGCGGCACCCGGGAGTCGACCGCCGACATCACCATGAGCAAGGACGGCAAGGTCAAAGGGAAGATCGTCTCGGACATGGGGGAGCGGGTCATGGACGAGGGACGGATGAGCGGGGATGTCCTGCGCTTCAAGACCACGCGGGAATCCGGCGGGCGTTCCGTCACGGCTTCGTGGACGCTGACGGTGGAGGGCGAGAAGCTGTCCGGCACGATGAGCGCGGGGTCCATGCAGATGGACGTCGTCGGCACGCGCAAGGCGAAAGCGGAAGCGGGCGACGGGGCGGTCGCGGAGAAAGGAGACGCCGCGGACGAGGTGCCACTCGACGAGTTGCGCGCCGCATGGGAAGTGTACCAGGGGGCCGCGAAGAAGATGGGGGCGTTCGCGATCACCAACGCGCAGGTGTGGACCGTTTCGGGCGAGACCATCGAGAAGGGCACGGTGGTGGTGTCGGGCGGCAAGATTCGCGCGGTGGGAAGCGACGTGAAGATTCCGCGCGACGCGGAGATCATCGACGCCGGTGGCGGCGCGCTGATCCCGGGCATAATCGACGCGCATTCGCACATCGCCATCGAGGGCGGCGTGAACGAGGGCACCCTGGCCGTTACGTCCATGGCGGCGATCGGCGACGTCGTCAACGCGGACGACATCGGCATCTACCGCGCCCTGGCGGGCGGGGTGACCTGCGCCAACCTGCTGCACGGCAGCGCCAATCCCATCGGCGGGAAGAACCAGGTGGTCAAGCTCCGCTGGGGCAGCGACGCGGAGGGCCTGAAGTTCGCGGGCGCGCCCCCGGGCATCAAGTTCGCGCTCGGGGAGAATCCCAAACGCTCGAACTTCAGAGCCGCGGGCGTGCCGCCGCGCTACCCGCAGACGCGCATGGGTGTCATGGACGTCATTCGCGACGCCTTCACCGCGGCGCAGGAGTACCGCAAGGAGTGGGCGGACTACGACGCCGGCGCGCACAACGGGCTCAAGCCCTCGCTTCCGCGTCGCGACCTGGCGCTCGAGACGCTGGTCGAGATTCTCGAGGGCCGGCGCATGGTGCATTCGCACTGTTATCGCGCCGACGAGATCCTGCAGCTCCTGCGCACGGCGGAGGAGTTCGGGTTCCGTGTCGCGACGCTGCAGCACGTGCTCGAGGGTTACAAGATCGCCGACGAGATCGCCGCGCACGGCGCCGGCGCGTCGACGTTCTCCGACTGGTGGGGCTACAAGGTGGAGGCGTACGAAGCCATCCCGCACAATGCGGCACTCATGACCGAGCGAGGCGTCGTCGTTTCGATCAATTCCGACAGCGGCGAGGAGATGCGCCACCTCAACCAGGAGGCCGCGAAGGCCGTGCGATGGGGAGGCATGGGCGAAGTCGACGCGCTGAAGCTCGTCACCCTGAATCCGGCCAGGCAGCTGGGCATCGACCATCGCGTCGGCTCGATCGAGGTGGGCAAGGACGCGGATCTGGTCCTGTACGACGGCCACCCGCTCTCCACGCGCTCCGTGGTTCAGAAGACCTTCATCGACGGCGATCTCTATTTCGACCTG
>DASTOO010000343.1:0-2887 GCA_035762505.1 Candidatus Krumholzibacteriia bacterium | reverse complement strand
CGGGCCGGAGGGTGAGCTTCGGGAAATTCGGATCCAGCGGGAGCGCTTCGCGCATGGTGTCGTCCCGGAGGGATCCGAACTGCGAGCGCAGGCCAGCCAGAACCCGGCAGTAATTGTCCGCCCGGTTGCGGATACGCTGGTTGGTCGTGTAGGCAAAGTCGAGCGTCTCCAGGCACAGCTCCCGGTACGCGAAGTCCGCCGTCCCGGTGGGATCGTTGACGTCCGGCGTGGTCGTCTGCGGATCCTCGAGCTCGTACAGGAAGATGAACGGGAAGCGCGGCGTGACCGCCGTGCGCGGGATCACGTTCTGCACCGGCTGCTGGCCCGTGATGAGGACGTGGCCGCCCGCCGCCATGGTCAGGGCGAGGAGGTTGGGCGTCACCTTCCCGCTCACGGTGCCGCTCCCGGGCTTCGTCGACCGGTGCAGAATGTACCGGTAAAGCTCCGGCAGCTTGTCGGCCTGGCGCGTGTCCACGGAGCTGAACGCGCTCCAGATGATCGACTTGTACGACGCGAGCTTGGTCAGCGGGATGGTGCTCCCCTGCGACGTCGCGATCATGTCGAGCGCCGGGTCGAACCCGTCGAGATTCTGCATCATGGAGAGCCAGAACTCGTCGTGCTCGGCATCGGTGGGAAGGATGCCCCTGCCGAGGACGTTGTTCCAGCCGGGGTTGCCGAGCGGATTGTCGTCCGCGGCGAAGTCGTCCACCACGAGCAGGTTCCGCTCCAGCGAGAACTGCACGATGTTCACCTTGACCTCGATCCGCGAACAGAAGCCCGAGTTGTCGATCACCTCGGCGGTGAACACGTGCGTGCCGAAGAAGAACTTGCGCGCCGGCGTGCGCGCCGTGTCCTGTTTGGTGTCGGGATCCACCGTAACGAACGGCGTGAAGTCGACCTCCCACTGCCCGGGATCGGTGAGGTCGACGATGTCCCAACCGTAGCGGTAACCCGAGACAATACCGCCGTACGAGGCGGCGGTCGCGGACAACCGGAAGTCCAGCGCCACGCCCGCGGGGACGTCGAGGATCGTCGTCGGCGAGCTGCACACCGTCGTCGCGACCGTGCCCATGAATTCGTTCGTCAGGGAGAACAGGGGCCCGGTGGTGCGCGGCGACACGCGGATGCGCCGCGCGTTGAAGTTCTCGTCCAGCACCGGCGTGATCGCGCCGGCCTCGTCCTTCGCGCGGACGGCGAGGACGTAGGTGCCGAAGTCCTGCGGCGGCGTCGTCCACCATTTGCCGCTGTCGCCCGGCGCGCGGTAGAAGACCCAGTCCCTCCAGTCGCTCCGGGACGCCGGCGTGCGCAGGTAGTTGAGCGTCTTCACGAAGTCGCCTCCGAACGGGAGCGTGCTCTTCAGCACGTACTGCACCGACTCCGGATCCTGCCTGGTATTGAGGTCGTCCACGTAGTCGGTCGCCCGCCAGCGGAACGTCGCGATCGGCGGCACGTCGGACTGGCTGCCGCCGCTCGCCCGCGGGACCTCGATGACGACGTCCGGCGAGAGCGTGCGCGCCGTGAAGGACCGGTACGCGTACTCCGACCTCAATCCCAACTCGTCGACCGCCCGGATGAAGAACGTGTGGGAGCGGACGAACTCGGACGCGAGCTTGGCCGTGTTGGGGTTCAGCAGGCTGTCGGCGCTGAACGTGAACGTCGAATCATTGCCCACAACTGTCCGCCACACGCCGCTCTCCAGGTCGGCCGGATCGAACACGCCGGTCCGGTTGTCGGTCACCAGGTATTCGTAGTGGCGCACCTCACCGTCCGGGTCCCAACCGCCCCAGAACAGCTTCACCGTGTACTTGCCGACCGACCCCTCCGGCGGGGCCGCGGACAGCCAAACCTGCGGCGCCTGGTTGGGGTGCCGCTCGCCGCCCCCGCTGTCGGTGCAGGCGGCGAACGCAACCAGGCCAAGGAGTATAACGAGTGCTCCGAGTCGTTTCATGGTTCCGATTTTCTTCGCCGATCGAGCGGCGCGGTGTGGCATCGAGGCCGCCTGTTGCTGGAGGCGGCCCCGACGGGAATGACCCTCATTATATTGGCAATGGAGGTCGCCGCGACAAGTGTGATCTTTTCGCCGGGTCACCCTAGTTCGAACCCGGCGTGGACTTCCTCGGCAGCTTCCACTCGTCGAACATGATGTGCTCGAGCGCCACCCGTACTTCGTCCGGGTTGAAAAAGACCGGTTCGAAGCCGAACACCGCGCTGCGCGCGGCGACCGCGCCGGGCACGTCCGCAACCCGGTCCGCGTACGCGGACGTGAAGAACGCCACCGGCTGGTTGTACGTGGGCTCGGCCGTGTCGAAGCATCCGACGCCGTAGATCGGCTGAAAGCAGTTCCGCGGCGGGGCAACGAACCGCGAGCAGAAGGTCGCGAAGTAAGCGGGGTTGTAGACCTCCACGTCCAGGCCCCGGACGGACGGCTCGTAATACTTGCCCGGGGCGCTGCACTCCGGCCGCAGGCGCAGGAGCGGGAAGCTCTGGTCGATCGGCAGCGCCTCCCGCATGGAGTCGTCCCGCAGCGAGCCGGACGCCGAGCGCAGGCCGGTGAGAACGCGGCAGTAGACGCTCTGGGGGTGACGCAGGCGTTGGAGGCTGGTCGGAGTGTAGTCGAGCGTTTCCAGACACAGTTCGCGGTAGGCGAAGTCGGTCATCCCGGTGGGCTCGTTGGGGTCGGGCTCCACCGTCTGCGGACCTTCCAGCTCGTACAGGAAGATGAACGGAAAACGCGGCGAGGGAGACACGCGCGGGATCACGTTCTGCACGGGATGATGACCCGTGACCAGGATATGTCCGCCCGCCGCCATGGTGAGCGCCATGAGGTTCGGCACTATCTTTCCCGACGCGGTGGACGACGACGTCGACGAACGGTGGAGAATGTATC
>DASTOO010000342.1:0-2422 GCA_035762505.1 Candidatus Krumholzibacteriia bacterium | reverse complement strand
CGAGCTCGGATCAACGTGGCTCCCGCGTTTCAGCTACGAAGGCGTGCTCGAGGACCTCACCCCCGTCTACGAAGCCGACCGCGACAGCTTTCTCATGTGGGAGAGCGCGCTGTATGACGGCCGGGTCTACGGCCTTCCGTGGGTGCAGGGGTCGCGCGTGCTGTTCGTGAACCGCGAGCTGTTCCGGCGCGCCGGCCTCGACCCCGGCCGCGCCCCGGAGACCTGGGACGAGCTGCTCGCGGCCGCGCAGAAGGTGTCGACGCTCGGCACCGGGATCTACGGCTTCGGGCAGAACATCGGCGAGCGCAACGTGCTCTACAAGAAGTTCATGGCGTTCGCGTGGGGCAACGGGGGCGATGTGTTCGACGAGAACGGCAACGTGATCGTCAACAGCCCCGAGATGATCGAGGCGCTCGAGTTCTACCTGACACTCGCCCCGTATTCGCTGCAGGAGAAGCAGGAGGTGCTGGACCAGTACTTCAAGACGGGGCGGCTGGGCATGCAGGTGTCGGGGGCGTGGAACATCAAGAACTACCGCCTCGAAGCGCCGGAGCTGGACTACGCGCTGGCGCTCGTCCCGAAACCCGCGGCCGACCGCGGCTCGCACGCGAGCTTCGCGGGCGCCGAGATGCTGGTGGTGTTCAAGGCCTCGCCGCGCAAGGAAGCGGCCGTCAAGCTCGCGCGCTTCCTGCAGTCCTACCCGCAGGCGCGCGCGGTGTCGCTGGCCGCGGGCAGCGTGTTCCCGGCGGCGGTGGCGACGCTGCGCGATCCCGCCTTCATGGGCGATCCGCGTCTGCGCGTGTTCGTGGAGCAGGCCTTCACGAGCCGGACACCGCCCGCCCACCCGGGCTGGATCGAGATGGAGGAAGTGATCGACCGCGCGGTGGAGGAGTCGCTGTACGGGCGCCGCGCGCCCCGCTGGTGCCTGGACGAGGCCGCCGAGCAGATCGCGGCCATCGCCGGACGATTCGATGAGAAGTAGCGTCGCTCCGGCCGGCACGCGGTCGCGCATGCGCTTCTCCCCGGTGTTCTGGTTCCTGCTCCCGTGGGCCGTGATCTACGGCGCGTTCTTCGTGTTTCCCTTCGTGTTCTCCTTCGCCCTCGGGTTCCTCCAGTACAATCCCCTGAACGTCGACAATACGCGCTTCGTCGGCGCGGACAACGTCGTCCGCCTGCTGCGCGATCGCGAGTTCCACGGATCGCTGCGCAACACCCTCTTCTTCGTTCTGGGCACCGTCCCGGTCACGACCGTCCTCTCGCTGGCACTGGCTTGGCTCCTGCGGGGACGGGTGCCGATGAAGGACGCGTTCAAGGCGGCGATGTTCCTCCCGTCGATCCTCTCCATGGTCGTGATCGCGCTCCTCTTCAAGCTCTTCTACGCGCCGGGGGGCGCACTGAACGCGGCCCTGGCGCACGTCGGCATCGCGGGGCACGGCTGGCTCACCGACCCGCGCACGGCGCTGCCCGCCATCATGGCGATGGACGTGTGGGCCGCGGTGGGATACTACGCGCTCGTGCTCTACGCCGCCTTCACCGCGATTCCGGACTCGCTGTACGAAGCAGCCGAGCTGGAGGGCGCCGGGGCGTGGGCCACGTTCCGCCACGTGACCTTCCCGCTGCTCAAACCCGCGATCGGGTTCGTGCTCGTGATCAACAGCATCCGCTCCTTCCAGGTGTTCGTGGAGGTGCTGGTGATGACGCAGGGCGGGCCGCTGGGCTCCACCAACACCCTCGTTATGATGCTGTATGACACCGCGTTCCGGCGCCTGGATTACGGGTATGCGAGCGTCATCGCCTACGCGGTGTTCATCCTGTCCGGCGTGTTCTCGCTCTTCGCGATGCGGCGGATGCGCTCGGAAACGACCGCGGGGGCGCGGGGGGTGGCGGCGTGATGCGCGTCCTCAAGTGGGCCGGCCTCGTCGCCGTGCTGGCCAGCATGACCTACCCCCTGGCGTGGATGATCGCGGTGTCGCTGCGCACGGCCGACGGGATCAGTCTTCGTTACTACGGAGAGGTGTGGCAGGCGGGTCCCTTCGACCGTTATTTCATCAACAGCGTGATCGTCGCGGCGGTGGTGCTGGCGGGGAACATCGTGTTCTGCACTATGGCCGGGTACGCGTTCGCGCGCTACCGCATCCGGGGCGCGAAGCTCCTGTTCCTGTTGGTGCTCTCCACCATCATGCTGCCCAAGCAGGTGATCCTGGTCCCGCTGTACATTCTGATGCAGCGCATGGGGATGATCGACACGTACTGGGCGCTGACACTGCCGTTCCTGGTGGACCCGTTCAACATCTTCCTGATCCGCCAGTACCTGCTCGGCATCCCCGCGGAATGCGAAGAGGCGGCCCGCATCGACGGCGCGGGCGAATTCTCGATCCTGTTTCGCGTGGTGTTCCCGATGCTCAAGCCGGTGCTCGCCGTG
>DASTOO010000341.1:0-3485 GCA_035762505.1 Candidatus Krumholzibacteriia bacterium | reverse complement strand
CGTGCTCAGCGACTACGCCGGGCGCCACGAGATCCGCCAGGCGCTGCGCTCGCCGGTGGCGCCCGACGTGGACCGCCTCGCCTTCGACCTCTGGGCGGACGGACCGCTGAGCCTGCTCGGGTACAGCTGCGCCATTCACATCGTGACGGAATCGGACAGCGTCATCAGCGAGTTTTCGGTCGACATGCCCTACCGCGCGCGCATCGCCGAGGGCGGCGAGCGCACCGACACGCCCGACCGGGATCGCTGGGCCGTGCTGGATCTCACGCGGTCGACGCCGCAGGGCCTGGTGCGATTCTATCGCGGCGTTCTCAACGTGGACGAGAGCGACGTCTACGAGCAGAGCGAGATGGCGCGGCGCGTCATCGGCCGGGTGATCGTGGACGTGCCGTTCTTCTTCGGAAGTCTCGAACTCGCCGCGCGCACCGGACCGCGCACACCGGAAGTCCTGCGCAACGTGCAGGAGGGCGGCGTGGCGCCGCGCATCGAAGAGCCGGAGGCGCTCCTGCTCGCGCGCGTCGATCGCGGGCTGCGCATCACCGAGTCGTCCTCCGCACGGCTCGCCGTCGGTGCGCGCGTGCCCGGCGACGTGATAGAGCGGGCGCGCGCGCGCGAATGGCCGTTGCTGCGATCGGCGTCGGGGACGTACCGAGTGGTCGCGCTCGACCTCGACGAATCGCACGATACGCTCCTGGCCGGCTTCGCGGTGCCCTCGCCGGCGCGGCATATGCTGCGCTGGTCCACCCTGTTCTCGCTCTACCTGTTCTTCACGCTGGTGATGCTGCTCGCGGTGGTGGCGCTCGGGGCCGTGCCGCGCGTCAACCGGGTGCTGCCGGCGCTCACCCCCGGGGGGCGCCTGGGGTTCCAGCAGAAGCTGCTCGCGTCGTTCCTGCTGGTGGCGATGGCGCCGGTCGTGATCCTCGGGCTGTTCTCGGTGGATTTCATCAAGAGCCGCTTCACCGAGGAGAGCCGCGACGAGGCTTCGGTGAAGGCGTTCAGCGCGCGCAAGGCAGTCGCGAATCTCCTGCACGGCGAGCTGCAGTTCTTCATCGCGCGCACCGATCTGTCCGTGCTCTTCACGCCCGCTGCGTCGCGCCTGCAGCCGCTCGGCGGCAAGCGCATCGCCGGCCTGTTCGGCGACGCGGCCGCGCCGGCGGGAGCGGGCGGCGCCGCGATCCTGGGAACGGTGGAGGCGATCTCGGGAGACGACCTCGCGCTCGTGACCATCGGGCGCGACGCCTACATCGGCGTGTTCAGCGCGCCGCTCATCGTATCGGGCGACGAATGGACGGGCCGCTACTACGTCTACTACGCGCGCGCCATCGACGGTGACCTGCTCGCGGAGATCGCCGAACAGGTGGGCGCGGACGTGAACGTCTACGTCGACGGACACCTGGTGGGTTCCAGCCGCGAGGGCCTGCTGGCGGGCGGCTTCATCAGCGCGACCATGAACGCGGACGCCTTCGTCGAGGTGTCGCTGCTCGGCTCCGATCGCGCGCTCGCGACGGAGCGCGCCGGCAGCTACGACTTCCAGGTGGCGTACCTGCCCGTCGCTCACTGGCGGTCGGAGTCCTCCGACAGCGCCGTGGTCGAACGCGCGCCGGCGCGCGCGGCACTCGCGGTGCCGCTGCTGTTCCGGCCCGAGTCATACTCGCTCGAAGTCCAGCGCGCGACGTCGGTGATACTCGGTGTTTTCGCGCTGCTGCTCGCCGCCACCATCGCGCTCGGACTGGTGGTGGCACGCGGCGTGTTCGAACCGTTGCGCGAGCTGGTCGCGGGTACGCGCCGCATCAGTCGCGGCGACTACAACGTGCGTCTGCGCGAGGATCGCGCCGACGAAGTGGGCATCGTGGCGACCGCGTTCAACGAGATGACCGAGCGCATCGCGGAGTCGCAGCGGGCGCTGGAAGAGCGCCGGCGCTATCTCGAGGCGATTCTGGAGAACATCGGCGCCGGCGTGATCAGCACCGACGCGGAGGGGCGCGTGCGCACGGTGAACGCCGCCGCGGAGCGCATCGCGGGCGTTCCGGCGGCGGAAGCGGTGGGCCGCGCCTCCGCGGAGGTCGCCCGCACCGGCCACGCCACGCGCATCTTCGCGCTCCTCGACCCGGCGGCGGACGCGTCGTCCCCGTTCGACACCGGCGAGCTGGAGATCGAGAGCGGCGGCCGTCGCGCCACCATCAAGTACATGCGCACGCGTCTGGAATCCGGCGATCGCTACGTGGGCACGGTGTTCGTGTTCGAGGATCTAACCGAACTGATCGAGTCCAAGAAGCTCTCGGCGTGGGTGGAGATGGCGCGCCAGATCGCGCATGAGATCAAGAATCCGCTGACGCCGATCCGCATCTCCACCCAGTTCATGCGCCGCGCGTACGATCAACGCGCGGAGGGGTTCGATCGCATCTTCAAGGAGGGCACGGAGACCATCATCCACCAGGTGGACGTGCTCAAGCGCATCGCCGGCGAGTTCTCGAGCTTCGGCCGACTGCAGCAGCTCGATTTGCAGCCGCACGCGATCGACCCGCTGGTGCGCGGCATCGTGGCGCCTTACGTCCACAACGGGGCCGGGGTGCGCGTGGTCTACGAGAACGGCACGGCGGACGCGCGCGTCGTCGCCGACGCGGAAGCGGTGCGGAAGATATGCGCTAATCTGATCGAGAACGCGCTCGAGGCGATGGGAACGGAGGGCGGGGAGCTGCGCGTGCGTTGCGGTGAGACCACCTGGGGCGGTTCACCCGCGGTGCGGATCGCCTTCCGCGACACGGGGCCGGGATTGAACGACGAGGTGACGAGGCGTCTCTTCGAGCCGTACTTCTCCACCAAGACGACCGGCACCGGTCTGGGGCTCGCGATCTGCCGCACGCTGTCGCGCGAAATGGGAGGCGACGTGACGATCCACAATGTGGTGGGTGATCGCGGCGTCGAAGCGACGCTCACGCTGCGCCGCGCGGTGTAGAATCATCACGACGCATCGTTGTATTCCTGCGACGCGACGAGTCAAATCTTTTTGTCGCTCGGCTATTCGTCCATGTTCGCGTTTTGCACGTCAGCCCTCGGCTACTCAGAATCCGACGCCGGCCGGCGCATCCAGGCGGCCCGTTGCATCGCGCGGTTTCCGGACGTGTACGCGTTGCTCGAATCGAACGCGGTCACGATAGCGGCGATCTCGCGCGTAGCCTCACTCCTGACAGCGGACAACAAGGACGGCATCCTCTCTCGCATTCAGGGCCGCACGCTGGACGAGGTGGACGCCATCGTCGCGCAGTACCGTCCGCGTGCCGCTCTGCCGCGCGATCGCGTCGACCGCGTCCGTTCGCTCGCTTCGCACCGGTTGCCCGCGAATGCGTCATACCAGGACATCTTCGAGATGCTGATGGACGAGTTCCTCGAACGGAAGGATCCGTGTAAGCGCCGCGCGAAGCGAGTGCTCGCGGGGGAGAGGAGAACGGCTTCGGGTGCCGGCGCCGCATCCATCAAACCGCGCC
>DASTOO010000340.1:0-12692 GCA_035762505.1 Candidatus Krumholzibacteriia bacterium | reverse complement strand
GAGCTGTCTCTGCAGGAACTCCTCGCAATCGTCATCGGGGAGGGGACGCGGGGCTCGAGTGCCTTGGTTGTGGCGCTGGGATTGCTTGGAGAATTCGGGGACCTGGTGGCCATGGGGCGGGCGGGGGTGGACGAAATGCGCCGGGTGCGCGGGATCGGCTTCGCCCGGGCCTGCCAGCTCGTGGCGGCGTTCGAACTGGGCAAACGCTTTGCACGGGAATCGCGGACGAACGGGACGTCCATACGGGCGCCGAAGGACATCGCGCGCCTCTTCATGGACGAGATGAAGCATTACGATCGCGAGCATTTCAAGGCCGCGTTCCTGAACACGAAGAACCAGGTCATCAAGGTCGTCACGGTGTCGATCGGATCCTTGAACGCGTCGATCGTGCATCCGCGCGAAATCCTGAAGCCGGCGATCGCCGCGAGCGCGGCGTCGATCGTGCTCGTTCACAATCATCCCACGGGAGATCCTTCGCCGAGCCGCGAGGACGTGGAATTTACGCGCCGTTTCGCCCGCTGTGGCGAACTGATCGGCATCGAGCTCCTCGATCACATTGTGATCGGTGCCGATCGTTTTCAGAGTCTCAAGGAGTCGGGGTACTTTTAGCCACGCCCGGAGTCGTACATGTCGCTGTTTTCCAGGCTGTCCAACTATCTCACGAATGACGTCGCCATCGATCTCGGAACCGCGAACACCCTGGTGTTCGTGAAGGGGAACGGCATCGTTCTCAACGAGCCGTCGGTCGTCGCCGTCGATCAGCGCACCAAGAAGGTGTTCGCCGTCGGGCTGGAGGCGAAGACCATGCTCGGGAAGACACCGGAGTACATCGCGGCCGTGCGCCCCATGAAGGACGGCGTCATCGCAGACTTCGAGATCACCGAGCTGATGCTGCGCGAGTTCATCCGCAAGTCCCAGAAGAAGAAGCACTTCATCCGCCCGCGCATTGTGATCGCGGTGCCTTCCGGCATCACCGAAGTGGAGCGCCGCGCCGTGCGCGACAGCGCCGAGCACGCGGGCGCGCGCGAGGTCTTTCTCATCGCCGAGCCCATCGCCGCCGCGATCGGCGTGGGGCTGCCGGTGGACAAGCCGTCCGGCAACATGATCATCGACATCGGCGGCGGCACCACCGAGATCGCCGTGATCGCGCTGGACGGGATCGTCGCGGACAGCTCCATCCGTGTCGCCGGAGACGAGCTGGACGACGCCATCGTGAACTACGTCAAGCGCACCTACAACATGCTCATCGGGGAGCAGACCGCCGAGCAGATCAAGATGAAGATAGGTTGTGCCTTCAAGCTGGAGAAACCCCTCGAGATGGAGATCAAGGGGCGCGACCTCGTGGCCGGCATTCCCAAGAACCTGAAGCTGACCAGTGAAGAGATCCGTGAAGCGATCAGCGAGCCGATTTCGCAGATCGTCGAAGCTCTCAAGAACGCGCTCGAGCAGACCCCACCCGAGCTCGCGGCCGACATCGTCGACCGGGGCATCGTGATGACGGGCGGCGGCGCGCTCCTCAAGGGTCTCGACCTGCTGCTGAAAAAGGAGACCGGCCTTCCGATCAACGTGGTGGACGACCCGTTGCTGTGCGTCGTGCTCGGGGCCGGGAAGGTGCTCGACAACGTTCACGAATTCGACCGGGTGTTGATGCACAGCTCGCGCGATTAGCGTATGCGGCTGTTCGAGGACGTTTTTCACCGCCATCGCGACCGAACGGTCTTCGCCGTACTTATCGCCGCGTCTCTCGCCCTCCTGGCGCTGCCCGAGCCTGTCCAGCTCGATGTCGCGCGCGGGGTGCTCGACCGGGCCCTGTTGCCGATCCAGCGCGTCACCACCCTCCTGTACGACTACTCGGACGTGCGCGAAGAGAACGAGCGCCTGCGGCGCATGGTGGCGACGCTGGTGCTGGAACGCGAGCGCCTGCTGCAGTTCCGGGACGAGCGCGAGCGCCTGCGGCGCCTCGCGGAGTTCAAGGAGGAACAGACGCGCCGCCTCGTGCCGGCCGAAGTCATCGGTCGCGATCTCGACCGCATCCAGACCAACCTGATCATCGACAAGGGCGCCGGTGACGGGCTGCGCGAGCGCATGCCGGTCTTCTCCTACGGCGGACTGGCCGGAACGCTGAGCCGGGTGTTTCCCGAGTCGGCGTGGGTGCAGCTCCTGTGCAGCAAGAACCTCCCGATAAGCTGCGTCGACAAGCGCAGCCGTGTCGTCGGCGTGCTGGAGTGGCGCCACCGCAATCTCTTCGAGATGAAGCACGTGGGGGGGAACGAGGACGTCGTCGCCGGTGACACGCTGCTCACCAGCGGGTTCGGCGGGACCATCCCCAAAGGGTTCCCCGTCGCGATCGTGACGCGGGTGGCGACGTCGGCCGACGGTCTGAGCCTGCGCGTGGACGCCTACAGCCCCATCGATTTTCTCGCCCTCGAAGAGGTCTTCGTGATGACCGAGGAAATTCCGTGGGAGCGCTCGCTCTTCTACGACGAAGCGGACACCGCGCTCATGCGCGACGTGATCCTGAAGGCGGGGCCGGGCAGATGAGGTGGCTGCTTCCCGTTCTATCCGCGGCGCTGTTCCTCGCCCTCCAGGCCGCGCTGGCCAGCCGGATCGCGATCGGCGCGGTGGCGCCCGACTTCGTGGTCGTCTGCGCGGTCCTGTTCGGGCTGCAGAAGGGACCGATCCCGGGCGCGCTGTTCGGGTTCGCGATCGGCCTGGTGGTGGACCTCGGCAACCCGGGCTTTCTCGGCCTCAACGCCCTGACCAAGACGGTGGTGGGCTACGCGGCGGGACGGATGGGTTCGGCGACGTCCCCGGGATCGGTGGTGCTCTTCGTGGTATTTCTGGTGGCGGCGTTCGCCCACGACGTCGTCTATT
The DNA here is from genome assembly GCA_035762505.1 of Candidatus Krumholzibacteriia bacterium. Taxonomy (GTDB): domain Bacteria; phylum Krumholzibacteriota; class Krumholzibacteriia; order WVZY01; family JAKEHA01; genus JAKEHA01. The sequence goes on along the minus strand of DASTOO010000340.1, from coordinate 9,818 downwards.
ACATACTGTATCTCTGGCCGGGCGTGGGCGGCGCGTTCATGAGCATCGTTACGATCGCGCTTCCATCGGCCCTTTACACCGCGGTGATCGGCATCGCCGTGGAAAGGATCCTCGCGCTCCTGGGGGCGAGAGTGGTGACGGCGGGTGGCAAAGCGAGACGGTAGAAGCCTGGCGGCGGGTCCGCACCGGCTGCAGACCCTGATCGCGGTGATCCTGCTGGGGTTCATCGTGCTCACCATCCGCCTGTTCACGATGCAGGTCGTGAAGCACGAGGAGTACGCCCAGTTCGCGCGCGACAACCAGCTCCAGCGCGAACGCATCCCGGGTCCGCGCGGGTTCATGCGCGACCGCTCCGGCCGCATCATCGTGGACAACGCGCTGCACTTCGAGGTCGTCATGCAGTGGCGGTCGCGCAACGACGTGGTCACCGCGCTGCGCGGACTCTCAACGTTCATTCCCGTCGATACCACCCGCGCCCTCGCGCGCTTCGACGCGTGGCAGAAGCGCTACGGGCGGGTCGAATTCCCCCTCTTCCCGGACGCGGACAAGTTCGTGATCTCGTTCATTCGCGAGAACTGGAGCCAGTTCCCGTCGCTCAGGGTCCAGTCGCGCATGCGCCGCAGCTATCCGCCGGGCGGTATCGCGGCGCACGTCTTCGGCTACGTGGGGGAGGTCACGCCGGACGATGTCGCGGCCAGCCCGGAGGGCAGGTACGTGCCCGGGGACTTCCTGGGGAAGGCGGGGCTGGAGCGGCAGTACGAGGAGATGCTGCGCGGCACGCCCGGACAGCGCGCGATGGAGGTGACGGCCTCGGGCACGTCGCTGGGAGAGGTCCCCGAGCTGTCGATCGCGCCGGTGCCGGGGAAGGACCTCAACCTCGCCATGGACTACCACATGCAGGCCTTCCTGGACTCGGTGCTATCGCTGCGCCCGAATCCCAGCGCGGCCGTGGTGCTCGACGTGAAGACGGGCGGGATCATCGCCGCGACGAGCCACCCCGCGTACGACCCCAACGAGTTCGCCATGGGCGTCTCACCGTCGCTGCTCGGCGATCTGCTGAACGATCAGACCAAGCCCATGTTCAACCGGATCTCGCACGCGCGCTATCCCCCCGCGTCGACGTTCAAGATGATCGTGACGTATGCGGTGCTCACCAACCGCATCGTCGACCCGTCCCGCGTGCTGGTGTACTGCACCGGCAGCCATCGCTTCGGAAACCGAGTCTTCCGCTGCTGGGAGGAGAAGGGGCACGGCGGGATGAACCTCACGAGCGCCGTCGTGCACTCGTGCGACGTCTACTTCTACCGCGTCGCCGAGATGATGGACGTCGATGTGCTGGCGTCGGCCGCGGCCGCTTTCGGCTTCGACCGCAAATCGGGCATCGACCTGCCCATCGAGGTGGCAGGCAACGTGCCCTCGCGGCGCTACTACGACAAGCGGCACGGCAAGGGGCGCTGGACGCAGGGCCTCATGCTCAACAATACGATCGGCCAGGGCGAGTATCTTGGCACGGTCCTGCACGTCGCGCGCATGTCGGCCGCGATCGCCAACGGCGGCTGGCTCGTCGAGCCGCACTTCGTCGATCACGCGGCGGACGAGCCGCCGACGGAGTGGCCGCGGACCAAGATCGAGGATCTCGCAGGCGGGACGCTGACCTTCCTGCAGCGCGCCATGCTGCTGGTGGTGGAACAGCCCGGCGGCACGGCGCACTGGCTGCGCCTGCCGTGGCTGCGCTTCGCCGCCAAGACCGGCACGGCGCAGAACCCGCACGGCGACGACCACTCCTGGTTCACCGCGTACGCGCCGGCCGACGACCCGCAGATCGCGGTGGCCCTGATCATCGAGAACGCCGGCCACGGCAGCGAGGTGGCCGGACCCATCGTGCGCGATTTCCTGGCGGAGTATTTCCGCGCCGACAAGCCGGCCCCGGGCAAGCTCACGCGTTCCGCGCCCCCGCCGCCCCGGACCCTTCCGGCGGGCGCGGACACCGCGTTCGCGGCGGGGGTGATGTGGTGAGACGCGGCCGCGATTTCGACTGGATCGCTGTCATCTGCACGGGCATCCTCATGCTCGTCGGGCTGTCGATCGTGTACTCGGTGTCGCACTCCGTGGGCGAGGTCTCGCCCGAGGCGCTGAGCGGTTCGCACTTCACGCGCCAGCTCCTGTGGCTGGGGCTCGGCGTCGTCACCATGCTGCTGGCGTTCGCCATTCCTTTCCGGTGGTTCGAGTCGCTCGCGCCGGCGGTGTACGTGGCGTGCCTGGTCATGCTCGTGGTGGTCCTGCTCCTGCCCGCACGGGGCGAGACGCAGCGCTGGTTCATCATCGGACCGCTCGCCATCCAGCCCAGCGAGTTCACCAAGGTGGCGGTTATCCTCGTGTGGGCGCGTCTGCTCGCGAGCCCGCGCGCGGACCCCAACCGGCTGCGCACGCTGCTACCGATCGTGGTCCTGTTCATGGTGCCGTTCGCGCTCGTTCTCAAGCAGCCCGACCTGGGCACCGCGATGGTGTTCATGGGCGTGCTCCTGCCCGTGCTCTACTGGCGGGGCTTCCGCGGACTCCATATCCTCTTCCTGCTCTCGCCGCTGGTGAGCAGCGTGCTCATCATCTACGGTGAGAACGTCACGCACAATCCGTGGCCGTTCGGGATCTTCATCGTCCTCATTCTCGTCGTCGCCTACCTGCGGCGCGCATTCCTCTTCGAGAGCGTCTCGCTGGTGGTGGCTAATCTGGGAATAGGCCTGTTCCTGCCCGTGCTGTGGGACCATCTGAAACCGTACCAGCAGCGCCGCGTCACGAACTTCCTCGACCCAGACTCCGACAAGCTTGGCGCCGGGTGGCAGGTGATCCAGTCGAAGATCGCCATCGGGTCGGGAGGCTTCAACGGCAAGGGCTACATGGAGGGAACGCAGAAGGCGCTGGAGTACGTGCCCGCCAAGCACACGGATTTCATCTTCTCGGTACTGGGCGAGGAACTCGGATTCGTGGGGGCGGTCGCGGTCCTGTTTCTGTTCGCCGTCCTGATTTCGCGGGCACTCCTCGCCGCGCAGAAGATGAAGAGCGAATTCGCCGGCACGCTGTGCGTGGGAATCGCCGCCTACTTCGCCTTTCAGGTCTTCGTGAACATCGGCATGACGACGGGGATGGCGCCGGTGGCGGGCATTCCGCTTCCGTTCGTGAGTTACGGGGGCAGCTCGATGCTGGTGAGCTGCTTCCTGGTGGGGCTTCTCCTCAACTGTTCCGCGCGCTGGTCCGAATACTAGTCAATCCGTGACAGCGCGGGCGCTACGCGCTATATTCTTCGCTACGCGTCGGTGATCGACGCGCAATCCGGAAGGAACCCATGCACCCCATTCTCTTCGATCTGGGACGAATTCAGGTCCGGTCGTACGGATTCATGCTCGCCGTCAGCTTCCTGCTCGGAATCTGGCTGGCCGGACGGCGCGCGAAGAAGTTCGGCGTCGACCCGCAGAAGATCCTGGATCTGAGCGTCGTCATTATCCTGGGGGCCGTCGTCGGCTCGCGCCTGCTCTACGTCGCGTTTCACCTCGAGCAGTATTCGAATCCCCTCGAGATCTTCGCGCTCTGGCAGGGGGGTGCCACGTTCTACGGCGGGTTCATCCTGGCGATGGCCGCCTCGTACTGGTGGGTGCAGAAGAACCGCCTCAATTTCCTCACTGTCGCGGATATCGTCGCGCCGAGCATCGCGCTGGGACTCGTGTTCACGCGCGTGGGGTGCCTGCTGAGCGGCTGCTGCTTCGGGCAGCCGACGGAGCAGGCCTGGGGCATCGTGTTTCCGCCCGATTCGCCGGCGGGCTCGGCGGCGGCGCTGGTCGCCGCGCGGACCGGGCTCGACCAGGTCGCGCTGCATCCGACGCAGGCGTATTCGTCAATCAAGGGGCTCGCCATCTTCGTGACTCTCATGGCGCTGCAGCCGGTATTGCGCAAGCGCGGGTCGACGTTCGGCCTCCTGCTGATCCTCTATGGAATCGGCCGGTTCACCATCGACTTCTTCCGTTTCTATGAAGAGAACGCGCGCGTTCTGATGGGACTGTCTTTCAACCAGGTGATCAGCGTCGCTCTGATCGCGATCGGACTCGTGCTGATGCTGCGGCGCGAGCGGGTCGCGGCGCCGGCCTGACGCGGAGGGTGGGGCGGCGGGGAGGCTGGCGGGATGCTGGGTGTCGTGCAGGCGGTCGCGGATTTCCTGGTGGATGAACGGTGCCACGGCTGCGGCGCGCGGGTCTCGACGCGCGCGAAGCTCCCCCTTCCGGGCCATCCCGCCAGCGACGCGCTCGACGACCCGGTGCGCGCCTTCGGGATCGTGCGCACGCGTCTCCTCTGCCGGGCCTGCCTCCACGAACTCGACCCGTGGCCCCGCCCGGTTCTCCTGGTGGAGCGTGGGCGGGGCGCGGACGCGATCGAAGTCTACCCGACCTTCACCACCGACGCGCGCCTGCTCGCGCTCGTGCACCTGCTCAAGTTCGGACGCAGGGCGTGTGTCGCACCCTGGCTCGGGCGGGCGATGGCGCGCGGGCTCCCCGCGCGGGCGCGCGCCGCGGACGTGCTGGTGACCCCGGTCCCGATGGACGACGCATCGCGCCGGCGACGCGGGTTCAACCAGGCGGAAGCCCTGGCGCGCGCGCTTGCGCGCCAGTGGGGGCTTCCGCTCGCGACCGGGGTGATCGACAAGCCCGCGCCCACCGCGGCGCAATCGCTGCTCGGCCGGGAGGCGCGCGAACGAAATCTCGCGGCCGCGTTCGGGCCGGGGCGGCGGGCGGCACTGGTGACGGGCCGCGACGTCCTCCTGGTCGACGATCTGGTCACCACCGGTGCGACCGCGCGGGCGTGCGCGCGGGCGCTGCGGAGCGCGGGAGCCGCGCGCGTGCGGGTGGTGTGCGCCGGCTACCGCCCCTGAGGGAAACACGTCCTTTCTTCAATCTTGACAACGACTTCCACCCGGACGTATCCTCATTACCGTGGCCGTCGCGTGCAGTGCTTCCACGACGGGTTTGCCAGTTCCGGCGCTTTTCACGTACGTTGGTGGTCCGGCTCGAGGGGCAGGTTGTCGGGAGGCGGTGGGCCGGCCGTGTTCGCCGCACACGCGATTCACATCACATATCAAACATCGAAGAGGGGCGGACCCGCGTGAGCGACGTTCACCCGCCTGGTGAAGGAGACGCAAATGGCGATCAAGGTAGCGATCAACGGCTTCGGCAGAATCGGACGGCTCGTCTTTCGGCACGCGTACGGCGATCCTCGTTTCGACATCGTGGCGGTCAATGACCTCACCAGTCCTGAAATCCTGGCGCACCTCCTGAAGTATGATTCGGTTCACGGCCGTTTTCCCGCCGAGGTCACGGCGACCAGTTCGGGCATGAAGGTCGGCGCGGAGACGTTCGACGTCCTCACCGAGCGCGACCCCGCCAAACTCCCCTGGAAGGATCTGGGAGTCGACGTCGCGATCGAGTCCACCGGTTTCTTCACCAAGCGCGACGACGCCGCCAAGCACCTCGCGGCCGGCGCCAAGCGCGTGCTCATCTCCGCGCCCGCGACCGATCCCGACATCATGATCGTGATGGGCGTCAACGACGACAAGTTCGATCCTGAGAATCACTCGATCATCTCGACGGCCTCGTGCACGACCAACTGCCTGGCGCCCGTGGCCAAGGTGATCCATGAGACGTTCGGGATCAAGCATGGCTTCATGACAACCATTCATGCCTATACTAACGACCAGCGCATCCTCGACCAGCCCCACAAGGACCTGCGCCGTGCGCGCGCGGCGGCGGTCTCCATGATTCCGACCACCACCGGCGCCGCCCGCGCCGTGTCGAAGGTCATGCCGGAGCTCAAGGGTCGCCTGGACGGAATGGCGGTGCGCGTGCCGGTCGCGGACGGATCGCTCGTCGATCTCTCCTTCGAGACGGAGAAGGGCGCCTCCATCGAGGCGATCAACGCGGCGGTGCTCGCGGCTTCGAAGGGGAAGATGAACAAGATCATCGAGTACACGGAAGACCCGATCGTATCGGTCGACGTCATCGGCAACCCGCATTCCGCCGTGTTCGACGCGAAGTCCACGATGGCGGTCGGCGATCGCTTCTTCAAGGTGCTCGCCTGGTACGACAATGAATTCGGATACTCGGGCCGGATGGTGGATATGCTTCGTCTCATCGGACGGTGACAGGAATAAAGCATGAAAAAACTCTCCATTCGTGACTGTGACGTCAAGGGCAAGCGTGTGCTGGCGCGGGTCGACTTCAACGTCCCGCTGGACAGCGATCGTTCCATCACGGACGACACGCGCATCGTCGAGTCGCTTACGACCATTCGCGACGTCGTGGACCGGGGCGGGAGGCTCATCCTGATGAGCCATCTCGGACGCCCGCGCGGGCAGCGCGAGCCGGATCTCAGCCTCGCGCCGGTGGCACAGCGGCTGGCGGAGCTCGTCAAGAACCCGCTGCGCTTCGTCAACGACTGTGTGGGCGACGACGTGAGGCAGAAGGTTGCAGCGCTCAAGGACGGCGAGATCCTGCTGCTCGAAAACCTGCGGTTCCACGCGGGTGAAGAGGAGAACTCGCCCGCCTTCGCGAAGGAGCTCGCAGCGCTGGGTGACGTCTACGTCAACGACGCGTTCGGCACCGCACATCGCGCGCACGCGTCCACGGCGGGCGTTGCGGAATACATCCCGGTCCGCGCGGCGGGCTTTCTCATGGAGAAGGAGCTGCGCGCGCTGGGCGACGCCCTCAACGCGCCCCGGCGTCCCTTCGTGGCCGTGCTGGGCGGCGCCAAGATCGCCGGCAAGATCGACCTCATCAAGTCGCTGCTCGAGCGCGTCGACGTGCTGCTCGTCGGGGGCGGCATGATGTTCACGTTCTTCAAGGCGTCCGGCCTCGAGGTCGGGAAGAGCATCGTCGACGACAGGTTCCTGCCGATGTGCAAGGAACTCCTGGGGCGGACGAAGCCGGGACGGTCGCGCCTGCTGCTGCCGGTCGACACGGTCGTCGCGGAAGCGCCCGACGACGGTGCTCCCGCGCGCGAGGTGTCCATCGCCGACATCCCCGAGGACTGGCACGGCCTCGACATCGGTCCCAAGACGATGGACCTGTTCAAGGCGCAGATTCTCGGCGCGAAGACCGTGTTCTGGAACGGGCCCATGGGGATGTTCGAGAAACCGAGCTTCGCCGAAGGCACCAAAGCAGTGGCGCGCGCCATCGCCGACGCCACGGATCGCGGCGCCACCACGATCGTGGGCGGGGGTGACAGCGTCGCGGCGATCAATCTCATGGGGATCGCCCACCGCTACACGCACATCTCGACGGGCGGCGGCGCGTCGCTGGAGTTCATGGAGGGCCGCCCCCTTCCCGGCGTCGAGGCGCTCTGTGACGTCGCGGAAGTCACCGGCTAGTCCGCATGCGCCGCCGCAAGCTCATCGCCGCGAACTGGAAGATGAACAAGCGGGTGTCCGAGGCGGTGGCTTTCGCCGACGCGCTTCGCCCGCTCATCGCGGGCGGATCCGGGTGCGATCTCCTCGTCTTTCCGTCATTCTTCTGCGTGCGTCCGCTCGCGGACGCCCTCGCCGGCAGCGGGGTCGCGGTCGGCGCGCAGGATCTCTTCTGGGAGAAGGACGGCGCGTACACCGGCGAGGTCTCGGCTGCGATGCTGCGCGACGCCGGGGCGAGCCATGTCCTGGCGGGGCACTCCGAACGGCGCCACGTGATCGGTGAGACCGACGTGGTGGTCGCGCGGAAGCTGCACGCGGCGATGGACGGCGGGCTCACCCCCGTTCTGTGTGTGGGCGAGACGCTCCCGGAGCGGGAGGCGGGACGCCAGCGGGAGGTGGTTGCGCGCCAGTTGACGGCCGCATTCGCGGGCCGACCGGGGGGGGATGCCGCGCGCACAGTCATCGCGTACGAGCCCGTGTGGGCGATCGGCACCGGGAAGAACGCCACTCCGGACGACGCGGCCGCCATGCACCGGGCGATCCGCGCCTGGCTCCGGGAGCGGTTCGACGGGAAGACGGCGGACGGCATCCGGATACTGTACGGCGGGAGCGCCAAACCCGAAAACGCCGCCGACCTGCTGGCCCGGGACGAGATCGACGGGCTCCTGGTGGGCGGGGCGAGCCTCGATGCCCGCTCCTTCGCCGCCATCGCCGGGGTGGCCCCCGCGGTCTGACCCCTCGGGAAGAACGGCCCCGCCAACCGGGTTGACTTGACGCGGGGCCTCTGGTACTCTGGGGTTTCGCGGTGGCCGCCACCGCAATTTTTGTTTGTGCGGATTTTGCCGCGCAGGATCACAAGGGAAGAACGTCCATGCTGTTCAACATTCTACTCGCCGTGCACGTCGTGGTTTGCTTCGTGCTCATCCTCGTGGTGCTGCTCCAGTCCAGCAAGGGCGGCGGGCTGGCCGGCGCGTTCGGCGGCGGTGGCGGTGGGCAGACCATGTTCGGCGGTCAGGAGACGGCGACCTTCCTCAGCAAGGCCACCACGTACCTCGCGGTGCTGTTCATGGTCCTTTCCCTGCTCCTCGCGTTTCTGTCGGCCCGGCAGAACCAGACCACCGCGCGCAGCGTCGTCCGCCAGGCGGCGGAACAGCAGCAGAACGTGATTCCCAGCGGGCAGAGCATCGACGACATCCTCGGCGGCGCGGCGGACACGTCGGCAGCGGACACCTCCGCCCCCTGATCGCCCCGGGAGACTCCTCGCCCAGGTGGTGGAATTGGCAGACACGCTATCTTGAGGGGGTAGTACACGCAAGTGTGTGCGGGTTCGAGTCCCGCCCTGGGCACCACAACTCGAGAAATCGTCCGGTGGATCGTTCGCGCCGGAGAGCGTATAACTGACGGGACGTTCGGCGACGGGCGTCCCGTTTTCCGTTGGCAGGGGGCGCGGGGCGCCCGACAGGAGGATTTGCGACATGAACACGTCGAGACACATCGTGGCCGCCGCCGCTCTGGCGGGCACGCTGGCCGGCGCCGGCGTCGCGCTTGCGGCCGACAGCCGCAGCACACCGGCCGATCAGCAGTCCGTGAGCATCACCATCTACAACGACAACCTCGGTCTGGTGAAGGACGTCCGCGCGGTGACCCTCGCCACCGGCACCCAGAACCTGTGGTTCGAAGGGGTCGCCGCGCAGATCGACCCGACCACCGTGCACATCGTCTCGCTCGATGCGCCCGACGCGCTCGCCGTGCTCGAGCAGAACTTCGAGTACGACCTTATCTCGCCGAGCCGTCTCATGGAGAAGTTCCTCGGCCAGACCGTCGAGCTCATCCTGGAGCACGAGGACGGGAAGCAGGAGACGGTGCGCGCGAAGCTCATCGGGAACCAGGAAGGCGCCGTCTACGAGCTGGAGGACGGACGCATCGCGGTGAACCCGGGCGGGCGCGTCGTGCTGCCGTCCCTTCCGGCTGGCCTCATATCGAAGCCGTCGCTGGTGTGGCTGCTGGACAGCAAGCGCGAGAAGCAGACCGTGGAGGCGAGCTACCTCACCGGCGGCATCGGCTGGAAGGCGGACTACGTGGTCGTCCTGTCCGCGGACGACAGGAAGGTCGACCTCTCGGGCTGGGTCACGATCGACAACCACAGCGGGGCGACGTACGACAACGCGTCGCTGAAGCTGGTGGCGGGCGACGTGAATCGTGCGCGGCCGGAATATGGGAGACAGGATGTGGCGCTGGAGTCGTCCGTCATGGCCAAGGGGGCGGGCTTCGCCGAGGAGAGCTTCTTCGAGTATCACCTCTACGCGCTGGAGCGCAAGGCCACCATCAAGGACAACCAGACCAAGCAGATCTCGCTCCTCTCGGCCGAGAACGCAGG
>DASTOO010000339.1:0-11497 GCA_035762505.1 Candidatus Krumholzibacteriia bacterium | reverse complement strand
GAAGATGGCGTCGATCGCGACCACAATGTCGGGAATGCCGGACGAATTCTGGCTCATCGTCGCCCACGTCCAGGGCCGGGAGAGCGTCCTGATCGTGCAGATGCTCCAGCGCGAGTACGTCCTGATCGATCAGGTCCTGGGGAACGATGCGCTGGGCCTGCTGGTGCGAAGGCGCGCGCCATGATCCCCCGGCTTTCCCGGGCCCCGCGCGGCATCGCCGTGACGGGAGCCATCCTGCTCGTGGCGCTCGCCGTCCGTTGCTGGGACCTCAACGCGCGCTCGCTGTGGTTCGACGAGGCCGGCGAGTACTGGGTCGCGACCGCGCCGTTCCCCGCGCTTGCCCAGGCCGTGCGCACCGGAACCGGCGACCCGCCGCTGTACTCGTTCCTGCTGCACGCGTGGCTCGCCGCGGGATCGAGCGCGCTGTGGATCCGCACGCTGTCCGTGATCGCAAGCCTCGCCGGCGTCGCGGGCGTGATGGCGCTCGCGCATCGGCTGGCCGGCCGGCGTGCGGCGCTCGCCGCCGGGATTCTCATGGCGGTGCTCCCGGCGGATGTGCGCTACGCCCAGGAGGCGGGCCAGTACGCGCTGATGATGGCCGCCGTCGCCTGGAACCTGGTGGCGCTCCACCGGCTGTGGACCGCGCCCTCGTCCCGCGCGGGCGTCCTGTGGGCGACGACGGCGCTGGCCGCGTCGTGCGCGTATTATGGAGCGGTCATCGCGATCGCAATTCCGTTCGCATGCGCGGCGGTGGAAGCGCTCGCTCGGCGCGACCGCGTTCGCATGCGCGCGGGGCTCGCCGGATTCGTCGTCTACGCCGCCGGCGTCGTGCCACTCGTGCTGTTCTTCCTGACCGAACAGATGGCGCGGGTGGCCGCGACCGACGTCTCGAGCGCGGGGCCGTTGCCGCGGGACGCGATGAGCGCGATCACGACCGGGCTCAGCCAGGTCATCGCGTTTCAGTTCACCGGCTGGCCCTACACGCGCGTTCCGGCGCTTATTCCGATCGGCGCGGCGCTGCTGCTGCTCGGCCTGGCCGCGCGAACCCAGCGCCGCGCTCTCGCCTGGCTCGCCGCGACGTGGGTCGTCCACGCGCTCGCCGACGTCGCGGGTGTGTTCCCCTACGGCTTCCGCTGGGGGCTGATCCTCGCGCCGCTGCTGGTGGCGTCGCTTGCGTGCGGCCTCGCGGCCGCGCCGACCGGCTGGAGGCGGAACGTCGTCTCCGCCGCGGTCGCCATCCTCGCCCTCGCGAGCCTCGTGTCCCTCCCCAACCGGTCGCTCCGCGACGCGCTCTACCGCGATGCCGCGTGGCCCTGGCCGGAGACCGAGGATATGCGTGCGGTGCTCGCGCACTGGCGGACGAACCGTACGGACAACGAGCCAACCTACGTCTATTATGGCGCCGTGCCGGCATTCGCCTACTACACGCGTGACGAGGCCTGGGCGGGGGACCTGAGAGCCGCGTGGTTCCTCGACTGCTGGCACCGGGGGGGCGCCGGGTGCAGCGGCGCCGGCGTCCACTTCGGGCGCTGGCTGCGCGACATGAACGACACCCAGCGCGTCGCGGACGTGTTCCGGTCGTTCGACGGGCGGCCCGCGTCGTTCTGGATCGTCTTTTCGCACATCCAGCGCAACGACGACCGCGATCTGGTGGCGAATCTCGTCGCGAACGGGTATCGTATCGAGTCCGCGTACCAGTCGACGGGCGCGGCGATCTTCTTCATGACACGAACCTGACGCAAACGCAGCCGCAATGATACAGCTCAACCACGTCACCAAGTCCTTCGGGACGCAGGTACTCTTCGACGACCTGACCTTCGGGCTCAACCGCCGCGAGCGCGTGGGCCTCGTGGGCCGCAACGGGCACGGCAAGACCACCGTGTTCCGTCTGATCCTCGGCGAGCTCTCGCCCGACGACGGCGACATCGTCATCCCGAAGCGCTACCGTATCGGCCACCTCGACCAGCACATCCATTTCACCCGGCCCTCGGTGCTGGAGGAAGCGGCGCTCGGCCTTCCCGAGGGGCATCGCGACGAGACGTGGCGCGCGGAGGAGATTCTCTTCGGGCTGGGCTTCGGGCGCGACGACATGGACCGCTCGCCCGATTTGTACTCGGGCGGCTTCCAGGTCCGCCTCAACCTCGCCAAGGTTCTCGTCTCCGAGCCCGACCTGCTGCTGCTCGACGAGCCCACCAACTACCTCGACGTGGTCTCGATCCGCTGGCTGGAGCGATTCCTCAACGAGTGGAAGACCGAGTTGATGCTCATCACCCACGACCGCTCCTTCATGGACAGCGTGGTCACGCACACCGTCGCCATCCACCGGCGGCGCGCCAAGAAGATTGCGGGCGGCACCGACAAGATGTACACGCAGATCCTCCAGGAAGAGGAGGTCTACGAGAAGACGCGCATGAACGACGAGCGCAAGCGCCGCGAGATCGAGCGCTTCATCGAACGCTTCCGCGCCAAGAACTCGCTCGCGACGCGCGTGCAGTCGCGCGTCAAGCAGCTGGCCAGGCACGAGCGCCTCGACAGGCTGGAACGCATCCAGACCCTCGATTTCGAATTCAACGCGGCGCCCTTCCCCGCCAAGTCGCTGATGCGGGTGGACCACGTGTCGTTCGGCTACGGCGACGGCGAGCCCCTCATGGAGGACCTGCGCTTCGAGATCCACGACCACGACCGCATCTGCGTCATCGGGCCCAACGGCAAGGGCAAGTCGACGCTGCTGCGCCTGCTGGCCGGCGAGCTGCGGCCGCGCACGGGGACCATCACGTCGCACCCGCGCACCGTGCCCGGCTACTTCGCGCAGACCAACGTGAACACGCTGCACAACAAGCTCACCGTGATCGAGGAGATCCAGTCCGCCGACCGGTCGTGCCTGCCGCAGAGGGCGCGCGACATCGCGGGCGTGATGATGTTCGAGGGCGACGACGGCCTGAAGAAGATCTCCGTGCTGTCGGGCGGCGAGAAGAGCCGCGTGATGCTGGCCAGACTGGTGGTCACGCCGAGCAACCTCCTGCTCCTCGACGAGCCCACCAACCACCTCGACATGGACTCGTGCGACTCGCTGCTCGGCGCGATCGACGCGTTCGACGGCGCCGCCGTGATCGTCACGCACAACGAGATGTTCCTCCACTCGCTCGCGACGCGCTTCATCGTGTTCGACCGCGGGCGGGCCCGCGTGTTCGACGGGAGCTACCAGGACTTCCTCGACACCATCGGCTGGGAGATGGACGAGACGATGACGCGCTCGAAGCCCGCTCCCGCGCGGCCCGCCGCCGCCCCGACGCCCGCTCCCGATCCCGCGCCCACGGCCGCGGCGGACCGCAGGGCGGCGCGCCAGACGCGGGCGAAGATGGTGCAGGAGCGCGCGCGGCGGCTGGGCCCGCTGGAGCGGCGCGTGACGGAGGCCGAGGAACGCATCACCCGGCTCGAGCGCGACCGGGAGAACAACTTCGCCGCGCTTGCCAACGCGTCCGCGAGCGGCGACGCCGCCGTGATCGCCGATCTGTCGAAGAAGAGCCGCGATCTCGCGGCGCGGATCGAAGCCGCCTACGACGACCTCGACCGCGCGACGCGTGAGTTCGAGCGCGAGTCGAAGGCCTTTGAGGAGAAATGGAAGGAGACCGCCTGATGGCCGCACGCAGACTGATTCATGCCGCCAGTTTCACCGCCGCCGTGCTGGCGTCACCGCTCACGAGCGACCGGACGCACGCACAGACGATTCGTCCCCTCAGCACCGATCGCCCCGACCGCACCGAGAGTCCGTACTCCGTCCCGGCGGAGCACTTCCAGCTCGAAATGGACCTGGTGACCTTCGGGCACTTCGCGACCCACGACCTTACGATCGACGGGCTTGGCGCGGCGCCTTTCAATCTCAAGTACGGGTTCACCAACGACGTGGATGTGCAGCTCGTGTTCACGCCGTACCTGCGGACGGCATCGACCCCGGCGGGCGGGACCGAGGAAGTCGACGACGGCACCGGACCGCTGGGCGTTCGCTTCAAGATCAATCTCACCGGCAACGACAGCGACGGTGTCGCCGCGGCGCTGCTTCCTTACATCTTCACACCCACCCGCGGCACCGAGAAGCTCGACAATACGCTCTACGGCCTGCTCGTCCCGGTGACGTTCCCGCTCGCCGGCGACCGCGCCGTCGGCACGATGATCGGCGTCGAGCAGCTGGGCGACACCGAGACCTTCGGGATCGCGTCGGTCACCATCAGCACGCCGATCGTCGGCGGATGGGGCGGCTTCGTCGAGCTGTTCTCGGTCGTGGACGGCTTCGGCGACGAGGACGGGCAGATCGTGACGCTGGACGCGGGTATCGTCTTCGCCCCGCGGGACGACTGGGCGCTGGATGCCGGGGTCTACTATGGGGTTACGTCGGAGGCCGAGAACTGGCGCGTGTTCGTGGGGGCCTCGGCGCGGCGCTGACGCGTTTGTCCGCTTCTGGCGGCGCGGATCGCTATCGGGTATCATTCCCGTGTGACTGCTCGCTCCCTCCTCAAGCTCGGCCTCCCGGGCCTGCTCGCCGTTGCCTCCTGCTCCGATGACCCGGTGCGCCCGCCCGGATCGACAGCGCCGGACACACCGTACGAGATCACGCTCGAGCAATTTGCCGGCCGCATCGAATTCATCTCCGGCGGCGAGGGGAACGAGTTCCTCACCGGGTACTGGAGAATGGTGATCCGCTCCGACGGCGACCGCTGGTTTGTCTGCGAGTTGCCGGACAGCCTCCGCAACGTTTACGGCGCGTGGTTCACCGCCGGGGGGAGTTTCGTCGTGCACGACTACTATGACGCCTACCGCTTCGACGGACGGGCCTGGCACGCCTTTCCCCTGCCCGTCAGCCGGCGTTCCATGTGCGCGCTCCCGACCGGGGAGATATTCGTCGGCACCTGGGATGGGAGAATGCACCGGTACGACGGGAACGCGTGGGAGGTGGATTCATTGCCGGCGACGATGCTGGCCAACGCCGTCCATGCGAGCTCCGGGGACGACGCCTTCGCGGTGGGCCGGTACGGCGCCCTCGCCCACTACGACGGCGTTGCATGGAACCTGGTCAGCCTCGACAGCTCGCTCGACTACTGGATGGTGTGGAGCGGCGAGAAGAACCGGGCCTACGTGCTCGGGGACTTCGGGAGCGTGAGCGAGTATGCGAACGGCAACCTGACACCGCTTTCGTTGCCGCCGTCGTTCCGAACACTACTGATTTGGGGTTCGTCGCACGGCGTCTATCTGGGGGGCCGGGACGATATGTGGGACTACGCCGTGCTGCGTCGCGAAGGATCCGGTTGGTCCTCCACGCACGTTGGCGGCGGCGACATCCGGGACGGCTGGACCTCGCCCGGGGGCGACATCTTCACCGTGGCGCACGACGGGCTCTGGCGCACCCGGGGGGGCGCGAGCGAGCGCATGCTCGGAACCGATGACTTTGGGAACGACGACATCTACGCCTTCTGGTGGTCGGAGCGCGACGGCCTCTTCGCGGCCGGCGAGCGCGCGTACCGTTTCGACGGGACGAACTGGATCAGCCTCCGCAAGGAAGACGTCACGGAGCGGACCGCCGTTGCGATCCACGGCACCGACGGCGACAACCTCTATGCCGTGGGCAGCGGGATGATCCTCCGCTACGACGGGGCGACGTGGGACTGGATGAGCAGCGGCTTCAACAGCGGCGTGTACGACGTCTGGGCGTCGAGCGGGGAGACGTTGGCGGTGGGATCATCGGGCATGATCGCCCGGCTCGCCGGAGACACGTGGGTCAGGATGAACTCGCCGAGCGCGGCGACGCTCCGCGGCGTGGCGGGCTGGGACGGGGGCGCCGTCGCGGTCGGAGACAACGGGACGATTCTTCGCTTCGACGGATCGGAGTGGCGGGCGGAAGAAAGCCCGGTCTCCTGGACGATCAAAGACGTGGTGGCGTTCGGGCCGGACCGGATGGTCGCCGTCGGGGATGGGCCCGGCAGCCTTCTCGTGCACGATCGCGGCCGCTGGTCGATCCGGCCGGTCGACACGTACGTGCCCGGCCCGTATTACGACAGCGAGATCCGCTCCGTGTGGGGCAAGTCACCGACCGACCTGTTCGTGGGGCAGTCCGCGGGACACGTGCACCACTTCGACGGCCGCACCTGGACACCGCTGCCGCGCGTGCTCGCGGGCGGTCTTTCCGCGGGCGTCTCCGCACCGGACGGCGACGTCTTCGTCGCGGCGGGACAGGCGGTCATCCGCTACCATCGCCCGCGGTGATCGGACGTGCGATCATGAGGTATCGACCTGCTGTGAAAGTTCTCCTCTTCCGCCCACTCCTTGTCGCCGCGGGAATTCTCGTGGCGTGCTCGGACGACCCCGCGCAACCGCCGGGGCCTGCTCCCCCGGCGGCGGCATGGGACGTCTACCTGGAGCGCTTCACCGGTGGCCCCGTCTCCGTGTCGGGAACCGCCGCGGACGACCTCCTCGTGGCTGCCCAGGACCTGCTCCTTCACCACGACGGCACCCGGTGGGAACCCCTCCCCTTGCCGAGGAGCCTCGCGCAGGTGCGCGGAGCTTGGAAGACAGCCAGCGGGGACCTCTTCTTGTACGACTATCGACGCGTCTACCGTTCCAACGACCAGTTCCAGGATTTCATCAGCCTGCCCCGCGATCGGGTCGTGTGCGCGCTGCCCACCGGGGAGATATTCGTCGCCGGTTTCGACAACCACGTCCACCGCTATGACGGGGACACGTGGTCCTCCGATGCGTTGCCCGGCGAGATCCGCATCGACGACCTGTACGCCCGCTCGGCCAGCGAGGCCTACGCGGTGGGCCCGTACGGAACCATCGCCACCTTCGACGGCGTATCATGGGCGATGGTCAGCCTCGACAGCTCGCGTCACTTCAACGAGGTGTGGAGTCGGCGGCCCCACGTTCCCCTCGTGGTGGACAGCCACGGCGATGTCCACGAGTACGAGGACGGCGTCCTCACCCGGATTCAACTCGCGTCGAGTTTCGTAGGGCGGGAGATCTGGGGCTCCGGGAACGACGCGTACATCGCGGGTCGGGACGATAACTGGAACGGGTGGGTTCAGCACAGCGACGGTTCCGGCTGGGTGGGCACGCGCCTTGGAACCGGAAGCGAGGTTCAATCGGGCTGGACGGCTCCCACCGGGGAGATCTTCACGGTGACGTATGACGGTGTGTGGCGTACCCACGGCGGCAACAGCGAACGCCTGCTCGGCGTCGCCGATCCGTACCGGGACTGGATCTACGCCCTGTGGAGCTGCGAGGACGGGGTCTTCGCGGTCGGAGAAGGCGCGTACCGGTTTGACGGGGAACGCTGGATCGACCTCGGAAAGCAAGATCTCACCGACGCGCCCGCGGTGGCGGTGCACGGAACGAACGGGCAGAACGTCTACGCGGTGGGTAGTCGCATGATCCTCCATTACGACGGCACGTCGTGGGACTGGGTCAGCGACGGGCTCGAGAGTCCCCTTTTCGGCATATGGGTGTCGGAGCGCGATGGGTTCGCCGTGGGAGCGTACGGGTCGATCGTCCGGTCCGCCGGGAATTCGTGGGAGAAGATGGCCTCGCCGACGTCGCGAACATTGCTTGCCGTATCCGGCTGGGAGGGAGGCGCGGTTGCGGTGGGTGAGAACGGCACGATCATCCGCTTCGACGGAGACGCCTGGCGGGATGACGAGAGTCCCGTCTCGTGGGAAATCCTCGACGTGGCCGCGTTCGGGCCGGCGCGGATGGTTGCCGTCGGGGATGATCCGCGCAGCATCCTGGTCCGGGACCACCGGGGCTGGTCAGTTCAGGAAATCGAAACGTATCTCCCTCATGACTATCTGTTCAACTACACGACATCGGTGTGGGGCACGTCTCCGTCCAACCTCTTCGTGACCCAGCGCGTGGGCGACGTCCACCACTTCGACGGCCGCACCTGGACGCTGCTGCCGCGCGTCGTCGCCGGGGGGGCAAGGGATATCGCCGGCACGCTCGACGGCGACGTGTTCGTCGCGTCGGAGAGCGCAGTCGTCCGCTACCGCCCGCGCTGATCACTTCCCCTTCTTCGCGGCGCGGCCGCCCCGGCCCACGATTCCCGAGCCGAAGCGCTCCTTCAGGCGATCCATCACGGCATCCAGCGTGCGGTTGCGCGACGAGGTCTCGCGCTTCGCCTGCGTCGTCTCCGAGAACAGGTCGCGCGTCATCTCCTCCGCGTGCACCAGGTTCGACAGGGATACCCCCAGCAGCCGTAGCGGGCGGCCGCGGCGGTCGAGCCTCTGCTCCAGCAGCTCGCGTGCCGCGTCGCGAATCACAATGGAGTCGAACGTCGGTTCCGGCAGCGTCATCGCGCGCGTGACGGTGGTGAAGTCCGCATAGCGCGCCTTGAGATGGACAGTGTGGCCGGGCGTTCCCTCGGCGCGGGCGCGGCTCGCGACGCGCTCCGAGAGAAGATCCAGCTCCGCACGAAGCCGGTCCGCAGCGGCCATATCGCGCGCGAAGGTGTTCTCGGCCCCGATCGACCTGGCGTCCGCGTCCGGCACCACGGGCCGGTCGTCGACGCCGCGCGCGAGCTGCTTGAGGCGTGGCGCGTAGGAGCCGGCGATGGCCTCGAGGCGCGCGTCGGGCATCCGCGCCAGCTCCCCTATGGTCGCGACCCCCGCCTTCGCCAGTGCCTGCCCGGTCACCTTGCCCACGCCCCACAGGCGCCACACCGGCAACGGCGCGAGCAGTACCTCCGCCTCCTCCTGCACGATGACGACGAAGCCGTCCGGCTTCTCGAGGTCGCTCGCGAGCTTGGCGAGGTACTTGTTAGGCGCGACACCCACCGACGCCACCAGTCCGATCTCCTCGCGGATGCGGCGTTTGATCGCGCGACCGATCTCCTCACCGCCCCCGAAGAGCGCGCGGCTGGCGGTGACGTCGAGGAAGGCCTCGTCGATCGAGATGGGTTCGATGAGCGGGGTGTAGTCCTGCAGAATGGCGTGGATGCGGTTCGAGATCTCCGCGTAGCGCGACATGCGCGCCGTAATGAAGACGCCGTGGGGGCACAGCTTGCGGGCGCGGTGCGCGCTCATCGCGCTGTGCACGCCGAACTTGCGCGCCTCGTACGACGCCGCCGCCACGACCCCGCGCGCCTCGGCGGGGCCGCCCACGATGACGGGCTTCCCCGCGAGCGACGGGTCGTCCATGATCTCCACCGACGCGTAAAACGCGTCCATGTCGACGTGGATGATGGCGCGGGTCCTGGGTACGGACATGGTAACTCGGGCGCTGAATCGCGCGGGCGGGGTTCGGCTGGGCGTCACTCTACCGCGTCGCGACGCGCAATGCAACCGTCTGCTATCATCCGCGGCATGACGAATGCACCCCTGCATGGCAAGATCGTGATCGTGACCGGCGCCAGCTCGGGTATCGGCAAGGCGTCCGCGGCGGGGATCGCGGCCCTGGGCGCGCACACCCTTCTCGTGAGCCGCACCGCGTCCCGCGGGCGCAAGGCCATGGACGACATCGCGCGCCGGACGCCGGGGGCGTCGCTCGACCTGCTCGTGGCCGACCTTGCGACCGGCGCCGCCATCCACGAGCTCGCGGGCGCGTTCCGGGCGAAGTACTCCCGCCTCGACGTGCTCTTCAACAACGCCGGCATCCTCACCAGCCGGAGGCGCCTGACGCCGGAAGGTTTCGAGCAGCAGTTCTTCGTCAATTACCTGTCGTACTATCTTCTCACCGGCCTGCTGCTCGACACGCTGCGCGCGAGCGCACCGTCGCGCATCATCAACATGACCTCGTCATCCCATTCCAGCGGGATCATCGACTTCGACGACCTGCAACTCGAGCGCAACTACCGCGGCTGGCAGGCGTACGCCAACACCAAGCTCATGAGCATGGTGTTCACGTACGCGCTGGCGCGGCGGCTCGAAGGAACCGGCGTCACCGCCAACTGCCTCCATCCCGGCGTCATCCACACCAACCTCCTGCGCAACTTCTCGTCGGTTCTGCACCTCATGTTTCACGCGCTGCAGCGCTTCTTCAAGCAGCCCGACGACGGGGCGGAAACGCCGGTCTACCTGGCGTCGTCGCCGGAGGTGGAGGGCGTCAGCGGCAAGTACTTCCGCTACTGCCGGCCCATGGGAACGAGCGAGGAGTCGTACGACCGCGACGTCCAGGAGCGCCTGTGGGTGGCCAGTGAGCGGCTCACCGGGTTTCCGTATCCGCTCTGATTCGTCGATCCGGCCCTTGCGCCCACCGTCCGCGACCCCATACAATTGGTCGTCCCCTCCTCTCACCCGCACGCCGTCCGTGATCGCATGCGACTTTCACGACTGCAACACTTCCATCTGTGTGCGCTCTGCCTGCTCGGCGCATGCGCGGACGACCCGACGACGCCCGTCGTCCCGACGCCGAAGCCTCCCGTCTGGAGCGAAATGCAGGGCTTCCCGCCCGCAGTAACGCTCTACGCGCTGTGGGTCCCGCAGGAGAACTACGTGATCGGCGTGGGCCCGCGCGGCGTCGTAATGCGCTGGGACGGACTGCAGTGGGCCAGAATCGAGAACGAGGGCGCGCGCAACCTCCATGCGATCACCGGCGCGACCGGCGGCGAGATCATCGCGGCCGGCGACGATGGCGAGATCGTACGCTTCGGCGGAACGAGATTCGTGACCGTGTCGTCGCCCGTGACGGAAGACCTGCGCGGGCTGTGGACACCCGGCGGCAACGCGTTCATCGCGGTCGGGAACGGCGGCGTCATCGTGCGCGGCGACGGCATCGCGTGGACGCCCGACACCAGCCCCGTCTCCGACCCGCTCTTCGCGGTATGGGGCTCGGGGCCGGGTGACGTCTTCGCGGTGGGACTGAACGGCGTCATCGTGCACTTCGACGGCGTCGCGTGGACGACGATGGACAGCGGAACGGAAGCGCTGCTCGCCGCCGTGGCGGGGACCGGTCCCGACGACGTGTACGCGGTGGGCGAAGCGGGCGCGGTACTCCATTTCGACGGCGCCGGCTGGACATCGATGACGAGCGGCACGGCGGAGCTGCTGCAGGGAGTGTCGGCGGGGGACGCGACGATCGCGGTCGGATCCAACGGCACGGTGCTCGAGCTGGCGGGGGGCGCGTGGCAGCGCGCATCGGACCTCACCCACGAATGGCTCTACGCGGCGGGCGGCGCCGGCGCAAAGACGTGGATCGCGGGGGCCCGCGCGATCTTCGTGCACGACGGCGCCGGGTGGAAGCAGGAAGCCCGCGGCGCGGTGCCGGTCCTGAACGGAGTCGCAGGACCGACCTCCGCGCCGCTGCGCGTGGTGGGCGAAAGCGGCTACGTCGCCCGCTGGTCGGGCCGCGACTGGCGGATGGAGGACACCGGGGACATCCGCCCGTTCAACGCGATCTGGAGCGCACCCGGCGGCGACGTGTTCGCGGTCGGCAGCAACCGCATCGTGCGCCACGACGGCGTCGACTGGACGCTGGAGTTCGGGTCGCCGACGGATCTGTACGACGTGAGCGGCGGACC
>DASTOO010000338.1:0-8419 GCA_035762505.1 Candidatus Krumholzibacteriia bacterium | reverse complement strand
CCCCCGCGTCGAGCGCGCCCCAGATGTCGACGGTGGCGGCCACGTCCGTCATGCCGTGGTCGCTGAGCACGATCGTGACGAGCTCGCGGCGGGCGCGGGCGGCTGCGGCGCGCATCGACGCGATGAAGGATGCGTACGTCCGCAGGCGCGCGCCGACCGCGTCATGGAAGATGCCGACCCGGTGCATCAGCGCGTCGAGCTCCGCGGTGTACACGAACACGACGTCGGGCGCGTCGGCGAGCGCCGCCTGCGCGTCGGCGAAGTTGCGCGCCTCCTCCGTCCGGTAGTCCCAGAGCCGGTAGCGAATGCGGCGGGTGAGCATCCAGTCGAACACGGTCTCGGAGCGAAGGCCGCCCGGCTCGAACGGGTTCCCCTTCTGCGCGACATCGAAGGCGTGGAGCAGGTGCAGCGGGATCTCATAGAGGTCGTAGTAGGCGCCGACGGCGCCACGCCGGTCGATCCAGCGGCGGACGTGCCCGCGCGCGCGCCACTCGATCGCGTGCGGCAGGCGCGGAAGACGGCGCAGAAAGGCGAACGAACCGTCCGACTGCGCGCGGCGGAACATCGACCACGCCCCGTGCTCGACGGGACGCGCGCCGGAGAGCAGGCTCGGAATCGCGGCCGAGCTGTAGCCGAGGACCGTGCCCAGCGGCCTGCGCACGGGCAGGACACCCCGCCCGAATCCGAAGTGCTCGGCGATGCTCCACCCGAGCGCGTCGATGAGAAACACGAGGACGACGGGGCGTTGCAACGGTTCACTCCTCAAGAGATCAAGAGATCGCGCGATGCGCCGTGCCGACCCGCTCATCCAGCGTGCCGGAACGGAACCCCAGCGCCTTCGTGACGCGGTCCACGTAGGCGGGATGCCCGTCCCGCGCCGCCGCCCCCCCACCCTGCGCGAGGATACGCGCGAGCGGATGCACGCGCAACGCCGCCCGCGCCGAGCGTTCGCTGCAGCGCGGCCCCGCGCCGAGCACGCGTCGCGTCGGCACGCCGACGCACCCAGCCACGCGGATGAACTCACGCAGGTTGGCGAAGCGGCGGCCGCGGTTGCAGCGTCGCGCCACCAGGGTGACGGCGTCCGCGTCCGGCATGCCGAGCACGCGCGACGCCAGTTCCCGCCAGGCGGCGCACACGCGCTCGGCCATGGACTCCGGTTCCGTGGCCGGGCGGCCGGCCAGAAACGGCGCAAGATCATCGCGCGCGCGCGCGGCGCGCAGTGCCGCCGCCGCGACGCCCGGATCGATACCCGGCGGCGCGCCCCGCGCTATCGCCGCAGCGGGCTCCGCCGCGTCCGCTGCGGTCGCGCCCGCTACGATCAGGTGCGCGGCGGCGATGTCCAGATCCAGCTTGAGCGACAGCACACGACGCAGGCGCCCTTCGCCGGGGTCGTCGCCCGCGGAGGCCACCGCGTCCCACATCCGGTTCTCGAGGAGCCGGAGCGCCTCGTCCGGGGGAATGCGCTCCGGAACGGGAGGCAACAGCGCCGGAAGCGCGCCCCGGTCTCCGAAGAGCACCACATGCCTCGCGGCGAGATCCGCCGTGCCGGGGCGGGCGGGCTGCGCCCGCAGATCCGCGGGCGTGTACACGCCCGCATCGACGCCGCGCAGGTAGCGCACCGCGGGGTCCGCCGTGCCCGGCTCCCGTACGGCGGCCTGCGCCGCGGCGCGCACGCCGGGCAGGTCGGCGGTACTTCGCGCGACGACGTACAGGTCGATGTCCGAGTAGACCTCGAGGCTCCCGTCGAACCCGGCCGCCCACACGGTGCCGCGCGCCACGCTTCCGCCGACGAAGATGAACGTCACCGCGCCGGCCGGCGCGCGTCGCACGATCGATTCGGCGATCGCACCCGCGCGGCTGCGAAGCATTGCGACGGCGGATTCCACGAATCGGCTGCCGCGCCGGCGCTAGAGCCGGCGGTAGAGGAAGTCCGGGATGTAGTAGCGCTTGCGGTTGAGCGCCACGCCGAGCACGCGGCCCTCGAACTGCTTAACGAGGTTGATGGAGCGCTGCACGACTTCGCGCTTGGTGCGCCCGCTCAGCACAACCACCACCACACCGTCGGCATGGCGGGCGATGGGCGGCGTCTCCGGGCAGAGGACGATGGGCGGCGCGTCGACGATCACGGTATCGTGCGTCTTGAGCGCCTCCTCCAGGATGCGCGGCAACGCACGCTCCAGGTTGACCTGGATCTTGGTGGGGTTCGCCTCCCCGACGTGGATGGCGTCGAATCCCCCGTTCGGCGCGGTCTGCGTCAGGGCCGCCAGCGGAACCTGCTGGGTGAAGAAATGCGTGACACCCTCGCGCCCGGTGAGGCCCAGCAACGAAGCAAGCGCGGGCGTGCGCGCGTTGAGCTCGAGCAGCAGCACACGCTCGCCGCCGTGCAGTGCCAGGAGGCGCGCGTAGCTCGCGGCCAGCGTCGTGACCCCTTCGTCGTGGAGGGCCGACGTGAACATGATGACGCGCTTGCGCTTCTCTCCGAGCTGCGCCTCGATCGAGTTGCGCAGAATCCCCATCTCGCGGAGCAGCTCCCCGGGAAACGGGTCGGATCCGTTCAGGTGTGGCGCCGGTCTGAACGGCGCCGCGACATCGAGCGTCTCGAAGCGGTGCGCCGGCGTTCCTTCCTCCGCGTGCGCCGGTACGGCGGTGGACGGTGCGGCCTCCGCCGGCTCTATCCGCCGCCGGCGCTCCGCTTCCGCCCGGCGCAGCGCGTCGAACATCTTGCTCATCTTGCGCCGCCCCCGCCGATCGCGCGGCGCGGAGACGGGGCCTCGATCATGCCCAGCTCGCGCGCGGCTTCGGCGACGAGGTCCGGTTCGATCGCCCGCACCCGCTGCAGGTAGCCGCGCAGGAGCACGCGGTCGCACAGCATGTTGATCAGGCGCGGAATGCCGCTGGTCAGCTCGAATACGCCGTCCAGGGCCGCCTCCGCGAAGACGAGCTGCCCGTTGCTCAGGCCGGCCACAGCGAGGCGATAGCGGATGTAACGGTACACCTCGTCGCGTGAGAGCAGCTTCATCTGACACACGCCCGGAATGCGCTGCCGCAACTGGCGGAGATCCTCGCGCTGCAGCATGTCCCACAGCTCCGGCTGGCCCACCAGCACGATCTGAATGAGCGTCTGCCGGTTGGTCTCCAGATTGGACAGCATCCGGAGTTCCTCGAGCACCTCGGGAGACAGATTCTGGGCCTCGTCGATGACGATGACGGGGTTCCGGTTCTCGGCGAAGCGGCCTATGAGGAACTCATTCAGCTGCGCCAGCATCGCCACCTTCGACTCGCTCTTGATGTCCACGCCGAAGTCCGACAGCAGCATGTACATCATCTCGCGAAAGTCCACCTTCGTGTTCAGCACGAACGAGACGTCGAGACAGGGGTGGAAGGTCTGCACGAACGCGCGCACCACGGTCGTCTTGCCGACGCCCACCTCGCCCGTGAGCGCGAGGAACCCCTTCTTCAGGAACACGCCCTGCGCCAGGTACGCCAGCGCTTCCCGGTGCGCGCGGCTCTTGTAGAGGTAGCGCGGGTCCGGCGTGGTCCCGAACGGGTTCTCCTTCAATCCGTAGAACGCTTCGTACATGGTCTACACGTCGTGTCCCACCGTGCGGCGCGGCCGGTTTTCCAGGTCGGAAACCGTCACCAGAACCGGGGCCTCCAGGAACTCCTCGGCTTCCGCCGCGTTCTTGATCGAGTGATCCATGCTCTCCATGAAGAACGCGATGCCGAAACCCACGATCAGGCTGAGCAGCGGGCCGATGGCCAGACGCACATAGTCCCTCGTCTTCTTGCTGTAAGGCGCACTGGCGTGGGACAGGATGACCACTTCCCAGTCGGCGTGTCCCGCCTGCGCGATCTCAGACTCGCCCTGCCGGGTGAGCATCAGGGCATGACGCTCTTCAAGCTTTTTGATCATCGCATCCATCTCGGCCAGCTCGCGTTCCTTCTCCGGCACCGTATCCAGCTCGCGTCGCGTCTCGTTCAACTCATCCAGCACGGACGCGCGGCGTGCCTCGGTCTCCTGCAGCCCGATCTTCTCCACCCGGTACGCGTTGTCCACCTGCTGCTTCAGATCCACGTGGAGACGCGCGATCTGCTCGTCCACCGCGACGACTTCCGGGTGGCGGTCGGTGTACATCTGGATCAACTCGTCGCGCTTCAGGTTGAGGTTCTGCAGGGCGAACTTGATGTTCTGGACGATGCCGGACTGCAGGACGTGCTGCGACATCGAGAAGGCGAGCTCCTTTTCGAGCTCGGTGCCGGACTTCTCCGCCAGCCCGGCGAGATTGGACACCCGCAGCTGCTGCGACGACATGTCGCCGTTGAGCTGCGAAAGGCGCTGCTCCAGCGTGCCGATCTTGTTTAGGAGGAACCTCCCGCTCCCCTCCGAGCCGAAGAACTTCTCCTGATTCATGAACTCCTGGCGCCGCAGGCGCCACTGGTCGAGTTCGGTGCGAACATCCGCGATCTCCGACGCGAAGAAGTCCGACAGTCGCGGAGGGTTGCGCTTCTCGCGATAGTAGTCGTGGTATCCGAGTGTTGCGACCTCGCACCCCAGGCGCACCACGTCGGGGTTGACGTCGCTGTAGCGGATGACGAATGCATTCGACTCGCCCAGCACCTCGGCGCGGACCAACCCCGGATTGAACTTCCATTCGGCCGGCAGGCCGTTTATGCGCACGGAGTCGGCAAACGCCGCCCGTGCGCGCGTGAAGACGTCCTCCGACAGGATGACCTGGATCTCGGAGGCGACCTCCTCCTCCCAACCCAGGTAACGCACGTTGCCGGACAGTACGCTCTGCTGCTCGCCGCGCCGCATCAGCACACGCGAGCTCGATTCCCACAGGCGGGGCTGGCGCTCGTTGAGGAACACGACCAGCACCGTCGCCAGCGCCACGATGGACACGATCAACCACTTGCGCCTGAACAGGACGTCCAGGAAGTCGCGCAGCGATGTCTCCTGCCGGGTATCGAATTGCGCGTCCATTATGGCGTCCCCGTGCTCGTCCGGAAGAACTCGTAACTGGCGGACAGGTTGGCGATCTGCCAGCCTTTAAAGACGATGTCCAGCGGACCGTTGATGATGTCCGTCGCCGCGGTGACGAACTCGGCCGCCGAGTAGATGGGATGCTGCGGGACGAACACGATGTCGTAGTTCCGCAGGCGCGTGTCGTTCGCCATGCCCGAGCCGTCCATCACCGCCTGGACGTCGATCTCGATCCCCACGATCCTGGACACTCCCTGGCGCCGGATCAGCACCGTGTGCCGGGGCATCGCCCCGCTCTCGAGGCCCCCCGCCAGCGCCAGCGCCTGCAGGATGCTCACCTCGTCGTCGACCGTGAACGCACCCGGCTGCTTCACCTCCCCGAGCACGAAGACCCTCTGCGGCGCGGGCTCCGACACGATCACCGAGATGTTCGGGTCGCGCAGGATCTCCGCGAAGTGCACCGTGAGCAATGAGTCGAGGACCATGGGGGTGATACCGGCTGCCATCTGATCACCGACGTAAGGGAGCGATATCCTTCCATCACGGCGGACCACGAGTTCCCGCGTGGTCAGATTGGTGTGGTAGAGAAAGATGACGTCCAGCTTGTCCCCCACCCCGATCACATACTCGGGCTCCAGCAGGGCCCGGACCGGTGCCGCCGTGTCCGCGACGAACGCGGGGAGGTCTTCGCGCTCATACCAGCCGGCGGAACGATCGGCGCCCTTGGGACCCGACGCGCAACCCGCGGCAAGCAACGTCGAGCAGCAGGCGCCCCAAAGAGCGGCGCGCGCCAATGCCTGGGTGCGCGCGCGGTGTGGTCCCGGCCAGCTGAGTGGAAACGCGCACTTGTGGAAATTCAAAATCATGAAACGTACTACCATTATTCAGGTTGCGACTTGCGGCCGGGATTCGCAAGGGCTAAAACGGCAAAGACCATGCCACCGGGTCAATAGGCGCCCCGTCGCGCCATCACCGCCGGAATCGTCTTGACCAGAATGACGATATCGGTCCAGAGGCTCCGGGTCCGGAGATACTCGAGGTCGAGGCGCATCCATTCGTCGAAGCCGATGTGGCTGCGGCCGGAGATCTGCCACAGGCACGTCAGCCCGGGTCTGGCGTCCAGCCGCCGCCGTTGCCAGGGCTCGTACTTCGCCACTTCCGACGGCAGCGCCGGGCGCGGCCCCACGATGCTCATGTCGCCCCGGAGGACGTTCAGGATCTGCGGAATCTCGTCCAGGCTCGACCGTCGCAGAAAGCGTCCCACCGGGGACACCCGGGGGTCGTCGCGCATCTTGAAGATCGGGCCCGTCTGCTCGTTCAGGGTCGCCAGTTCCTCGAGCTTCCGGTCGGAACCGGTGTACATCGACCGGAACTTGTAGAACGTGAAACGCCTCCCCCCCTGCCCCACCCGTGCCTGCCGGTACAGCACCGGCCCCGGGCTGTCCAGCCGGATCATGACCACCAGCAAGGGAACAACGGGCGCGACGAGCAGGAGTATCAAAGAGCCGAAAACGAGGTCGAAGAGCCGCCGGGAAAACCGGTATGCGAGCGTTTCCGGCAACGCCTCGTGGTCGATCGCGGGGATCTCAATCGCAACCCGGGACTGGGACAACGCCGACGGCGTCCCGCCCTCCTGCTGCAACGGCGAATGGTGCTTCATCTGGGTCGCTGCCAAAAAATCTGAAACCGCACACCGAGCCCTGCCGGGTGCGGCCAGCTTCTGTTACGGACTCCACCGGAGTCACGCCCTGCGGCTTATACCGTCTGTACCGAGAATCCGCTAGCAAACGCCCGATCGGCACCTCCTGTAGGCCTGCAATACTAGCAGAGTTTCTCCGGGCGGTCAAGGTCGCGGGCTCGTTCCCGGCGCTCCGATCTGCTATCATGGTTGCCGTCATGTCACGCCGCCCGTCCCGCGGGCCGGCGGTCCGGGTCGATCCCGAGGAGCCCAGAGGAGTTCAGATGTACCGCATCCTGGCGGCCGCGCTGGCTGCATTGCTCGTTCACCCGTTTCTGTTCGTCGCCGATGCCCACGCCTATCTCGATCCGGGCACCGGAAGCTACATCCTGCAGATGGTCATTGCCGGGCTGCTCGGCGCGGCGTTCGCGCTGAAGCTGTTCTGGTATCGCATCAAGCGCTTCTTCGCGGGTGTGTTCTCCCGCAACAACCGGAACGATTGAGCGGATGAGCCGGATCAACGACGGCTCCTTCCGGGACCCGAGCGGATTCGTCTTCGAGAGCAACGGGCGCCTCTACCGGCAGATCAACTCGGTGTTCTCCCGCGAGTTCGACGGCTTCGTCGCGTGCGGCCTCTACGAGCGGCTCGTGCGCGAGGGGCTGCTGGTGCCCCACAGCGAGCGCTCGCTGCTCGAGGTGGACTCTCCCTCGCCCGCGATCGCGTGGAAGATCATCGAGCCAGAGCGGATCGGCTTCGTCTCCTATCCATACGAGTGGTGTTTCTCGCAGCTGAAGGATGCCGCGCTCGCCACCCTCGCCATCCAGAAGCTCGCCCTCGAGCACGACCACGCCCTGCGCGATGCCAGCGCCTTCAACATCCAGTTTCACCGGGGCCGCCCCGTCTTCATCGACACGCTCTCGTTCGAGGCGTATCGCGAAGGTGAGCCGTGGGTGGCGTACCGCCAGTTCTGCCAGCACTTCCTCGCACCGCTGGCGCTCGCCACGTACACCGATGTCCGCCTCGCGTCCCTGGCTCGTGTATTCGTGGACGGCGTTCCGCTCGATCTGGCCAGCCGGCTCCTGCCCGCACGGACCCGGCTGATGCCCGCGCTGATGCTGCATATCCACCTGCACGCGCGATCGCAGCGCCGCTACGCCGGCGCCGGCACCGTGCGGCGCCGGCCGGTGAGCCGGCTCGCGCTGCGCGGGCTGGTCGACAGCCTCACCGGAGCGGTAAACCGGATGCGCTGGCGCCCCGCGGGAACCGAATGGGGCGATTATTACGACGCCACCAACTACACCGGGGCCGCCCTCGAGAGCAAGCCGCGCGTCGTCCAGGAGTTCATCCGTGCGTCGGGCGCGCGGACGGTGTGGGACCTCGGCGCGAACACCGGGGTCTTCAGCCGGCTCGCCTCGCAGCTCGGCATTCCGACGATCGCGTTCGACGTGGATCCGGCTGCCGTGGAAAAGAACTATCTGGAGACGAAGCGCAGGAACGAGCCCGACCTGCTCCCCCTCGTCACCGACCTGACCAATCCCAGCCCGTCACTCGGCTGGGACCATCGGGAGCGCGCATCGCTCCTGGAGCGCGGACCCGCCGATCTCGTCCTCGCGCTGGCGCTGATCCACCACCTGGCGATATCCAACAATGTGCCGTTGGAACGTGTCGCGCACTTTTTAGCCCGCGCGGGACGGAGTCTCGTGATCGAGTTCGTTCCCAAGTCGGATTCGCAGGTCCGCCGGCTTCTCGCCACGCG
>DASTOO010000337.1:0-2027 GCA_035762505.1 Candidatus Krumholzibacteriia bacterium | reverse complement strand
GACCGTGGTGTCGTCCTTCAGGCGCTCGCGGATGCGAATACCCTCCTCGACGGCGAACTCGTCGTAGGGATTCATCACGTACTTGAGCCCGGTCGCGTCGATCCCGGAGCCGTCCGCAGTGATCTTGATCTTGGATTCCGTGTCCGGAACGCTCTTGACGAGCACAACGATCTTCAACGTGAACCTCCTCGCGGCCGGGGCCCGTGCGGCCACCGCGGTCCCGCCGTCCGTCTATCTGAGATTGGTCAGCACATGCCGGGCGATGACGAGACGCTGGATCTCGCTCGTGCCCTCGTAGATCTCCGTGATCCGCGCGTCACGGAAGTACCTCTCCACCGGAAAGTCCTCCAGGTAACCGGCGCCGCCGTGGATCTGCACGGCCTCGCGCGCCGCCTGGTTGGCGATCTCGGAAGCGAACAACTTCGCCATGGCGGCCTCCTTGCCGTGCGGCTGCTTCTCGTCCTTCAAACGCGCGGCGTTGTAGACGAGCAGGCGCGCCGCCTCGATGCGCATCGCCATGTCCGCGATCTTCCACTGCATCGCCTGGAACTTACCAATCTGCTGGCCGAACGCCTCGCGCTCCTCGGCATACTTCACGGATGCGTCCAGGCACGCCTGCGCGATGCCGACCGCCTGCGCCGCGATTCCGATGCGTCCGCCGTCCAGCGTATGCATCGCGATCTTGAATCCGCTCCCGATTTCTCCGAGCATGTTGGACGCCGGGACGCGGAGGTCTTCGAACACGAGCTGCACCGTGCTCGACGCCCGCAGCCCGAGCTTGTCCTCCTTCTTGCCCACCGAAAAGCCCTTCCACCCGGTCTCGATGACGAAGGCGCTGATGCCGCGCGTCTTGTGCGACGGATCGGTGCGGACCATCGCGATCACGACGTCCGCCTCCAGCCCGGTGGTGATGAAATTTTTGGTTCCGTTGAGGACGAACTCGTCTCCGTCGCGCACCGCGCTGGCCACGAGCGAAGCCGCGTCGCTCCCCGAGCCCGGCTCGCTCAGCGCGTAGGCGCCGAGGAATTCCCCGCTCGCGAGCTTTGGCAGATAACGCTGCTTGATGTGCTCCGCCCCCCAGTGGACGAGGGGGGCGGTGACGAGAGAACTCTGCACGGACATCGTGACGCCGGTCGACGCGCACGCGCGGTTGACCTCTTCCATGGCCAGCACCAGCGCGAAGTTCCCCGCCGCGGTGCCGCCGTACTCCTCCGGAACGAGCATCCCGAGGAAGCCCATGCGCCCCAGCTCCTTGACGATCTCGAGCGGAAAACGGCCCTCGCGGTTGTGCTTGTCAGCCGCGGGGGCGATCACGGAGTCGGCGAAGTCGCGCGCCGTCTGCTGGATCAGGCGCTGCTCTTCGGTCAGCGGAAACTGCACGATCGCCTCTTCTTCTGAAGGGAATGTCACCGGGGAGCCCGGCGACCCGTTCGCACCATTGTTCAACGGGGAGCAATCGTCGGATTCGACGTCGGCCGGAATCGAACCTAACCCAGCCCCCGGGTGGTGTCAACGCCGAATTGGAAACGAAAACGCCCGCATCCACATGGGGTTGCGGGCGTCTTCGGCGCTGCGGGAACGCGGTTCCCGCTCTATTTGATGAGCAGCATCTTGCGCGTGTCGGAAAAGCGATCCGCCGTCATCCGGTAGAAGTAGACACCAGAGCTCACCGGCGTGCCGTGGTCGTTGCGGCCGTCCCAGTTCACCGCGTACCGCCCCGACGCCTTCTCCCCGCTCACCAGCGTCCGCACTCGCGCACCCCGCACGTCGTAGATTACGAGACTCACTGCACTCCGCGACCCGCCCGTGCCCCCCGCCACCCAGTACTCGATCCGCGTCTCCGGGTTGAACGGATTCGGATAATTCTGACCGAGCTTCGCCTGCAGCACCGGCACCACCACCGCCATCGTCTCGTTCACGACCCCGTCCTCTCCCTCCAGCCGGTACACGTACGCCGACCCCATCTCCACGTCGCGGTCCACCAGCCGCACCTCGCCGTCCAGCGTCAGCCCCACCGCACTCGCCAC
>DASTOO010000336.1:0-4638 GCA_035762505.1 Candidatus Krumholzibacteriia bacterium | reverse complement strand
CTGGCGCGCGCCCTCATCCGATATGGACAGGTGCTTCGCGATCTCCGATATCGTGGACCCGCCGTCTCTCTTGATGCGTAGCAGGATCTCGCGGCGCGTGTCGGACAGGGCCTCGATGGCAGCGTGCAATGAAAACGCCTCCTTGGTGGTCCGGCTCGTCGGCCCCCTGCGACGGCAGGACGCATTTGCTCAGGGCGTCCGGGATTACCCGAATCCTACGCACTTTCCCGGCCGGACGTCAATGCCGCATTCGGCCTGATTGACCGGCCTGCCACGGTCGTATACTTTCGAGCCCATGCGGATCGCGCTCGTCCAGTTGAACACGGTGGTCGGCGATGCCGACGGCAACGCCGCGCGCGTGTGCGAATCCGTCCGCCGGGCGGCGGTGGAGGGCGCCGAGCTGGCCGTCTTCCACGAGTTGTGTCTCAGCGGCTACCCGCCGCGGGATCTGGTGGAGCGCCCGGCATTCATCGCGCAGTGCGAGGGGGCCGTGGAGCGCGTCGTGGCGGAATCCGCGCGCCACGCCGGCCTCGGCATCATCGTCGGCGCGCCGCTTCCGTCGCGCAGCGCCACCGGCAAGGGTGTTGCCAACGCCGCGCTCCTCGTCGCGAACGGCGCCGTCGTTCACCGCCAGGACAAGCTGCTGCTGCCCACCTACGATGTCTTCGACGAGGCGCGCTACTTCGAGCCGGCGGAGACCGCCACACCGGTGCGCTTCGGCGGGGAGGTACTCGGCATCTCGATCTGCGAGGACGCCTGGAACGATCCCGCGCTCTTCCGCCGGCAACCCTATCGCGTCGAACCCATCGCGATGCTCGCGCGCCAGGGGGCGACGATTCTCGTCAATATTTCCGCGTCGCCGTTCACCGCCGGCAAAGAGGCGTTTCGCGCGGAGCTGATCCGCAGTCACGCGCGCCGCCACGGGCTCCCGTTCGTCTTCGTCAATCAGATGGGCGGCAACGACGAACTCGTGTTCGACGGCCGCAGCCTGTGGGTGGACGGCGCCGGTGACGTGCGCGCGGCGCTACCCGCGTTCGAGGAGGCGTTCACCATCGTCGACACGGGTGAGCGTGGCGCGGCCGCCGCGTACCGGCCCCTCGACGAGGACGAGAGCATCCAGCGCGCGCTGGTGCTGGGCACGCGGGACTACTTCGCGAAGTGCGGATTCACCCGGGCGGTGGTGGGACTCTCCGGCGGCGTGGACTCGGCGCTGACGCTGTGCATCGCGGCGGAAGCGCTGGGCGCGGAGAACGTGCTCGCGGTGGCGATGCCGTCCCCGTACTCCTCGGCCGGGAGCATCGAGGACGCGCGCGCGCTCGCGTCCAATCTCGGGGTTCGCCTGGAGGTCATCGCGATCGACGACGTGATGAGCGCGTACGACGGGGCTCTCGCCGCGCCGTTCGCGGGCCGTGCGCACGACGTCACCGAAGAGAACATCCAGGCGCGCATCCGCGGCAACATCCTGATGGCGGTCTCCAACAAGTTCGGGCACCTCGTCCTGTCGACCGGCAACAAGAGCGAGCTCGCCGTCGGCTACTGCACCCTGTACGGGGACATGAGCGGCGGTCTCGCCGTGATTTCCGACGTGCCCAAGACGACTGTGTACCGGCTCGCCGCGCGCTGCAACCGCGACCGGGAAGTGATTCCGCTTTCGACCATGGCGAAGCCGCCGTCGGCGGAACTCCGGCCCGGGCAGAAGGACGCCGACACGCTGCCGCCCTACGAGGTCCTCGATCCCATTCTCGACCTGTACATCGAGGAGGGCGCCGACGCCGACGCCATCGTGGCGCGCGGGTTCGAACGCGCGACGGTGGAGTGGGTGACCGGCGCAGTGCGCCGCAACGAATACAAGCGCCGTCAGGCCGCCCCGGGACTCAAGGTGACGTCGAAGGCGTTCGGCGCCGGACGCCGCTTCCCGATCGCAGCCCGTTACACGGTGTGAGGTCGCGCGCCGGACGGTCGCGCGCATGCCATGAATCCCGCCGGACAGAACACCTTCGCGCTGCACGCATGGGTGAGCGGGCGTGTACAGGGCGTCTTCTTTCGTGACTCGACCCGTCGCGAGGCGGCGGCGCTGGGCCTGTCGGGATGGGTGCGGAACCTGCCCGACGGCCGCGTGGAGGCGATGTTCGTGGGGTCGCGGAGCGCATGCGAGCGGGCGCTCGCGTTCGTGCGCGTGGGACCGCCGCGCGCGGAAGTGTCCGGCGTGGAATGGCGCTGGGAGGATCCGCCGCCGCTGCGGGACGGATTCGCGATCGTCTAGTGCGCCGGCGTGATGAACGGCGCGATCGCCGCGAGGACGTCATCCGGCAGCCGGCGCGGCCGGTTGGCGGCGTCCACCCACACGTGGCGCGTGAAGCCGTGCGAGATGATCTCATCGCCGCGGCGGACGCGATAGTCGAACGTGATGACGCGGCTCTTCACCTCGCGGATCGTGGTTTCGATAGCGAGTTCGTCGTCGTAGTGCGCGCCCTTCAGGAACTGCGCGCCGTATTCGACCACGGGCAGCATGACGCCCCCCGCCTCGAGGTCGCGGTAGGAATGGCCGGCCGCGCGCAACAGCCCCGTGCGTCCGAGTTCGAACCACAGCAGATAGCTCGAATGGTGGGCGACTCCCATCTTGTCGGTCTCGGCGTAGCGGACGCGAATCGTTTCGGTGTGGGCGCGCATGGCGAAGCGGAACGGTAGCCAACCGCCGCGGCATGGCGCAAGTTCAATCGTCGCGCAGCCCTCGTGCGGCGCCAAAATGGCCGTTTACAGGCGCGCCGGCGTTTGTCTATATTTGACCGCAAGGAACGGTTACTTCCGCTGCGCGGCAGGAGATTCATCTGCCGCACCCATCCGCCGCTTTCGACAGCTTGATTCGCAAGGAGATTCTCATGCCCACGCCATTCGTCAACGAGCCGTTCTCCAATTTCGGTGAGCCGGCCGTTGCCGCGAAGATGCAGGCGGCGCTGGACAAGGTTCGCGCCGAACTCGGCCGCGATTACCCGCTGGTAATCGGCGGCGAGAAGATCACGACCCAGGGTCGCATCACATCGATCGACCCGTCCAATCCCGACAACGTGGTGGGCCGGGCGGCCCAGGGCTCGAGCAAGCACGCCGAGCAGGCCATGGGCGCGGCCTTGAGCGCGTTCGAATTCTGGCGCAAGGTCTCGGCGGAGGAGCGCGCGTCATACCTCTTCCGCGCCGCGAAGACCATCCGCGAGCGCAAGTTCGAGTACGCGGCCTGGATGGTGTACGAGGTCGGGAAGAGCTGGGCCGAGGCTGACGGCGACGTCGCCGAGACCATCGACTTTCTAGAGTTCTACGGGCGCGAGGCGTTGCGGCTCGCCCAGACGCAGCCGGTGACGAAGATCGCCGGCGAGGACAACCAGCTCGTCTACATCCCGCTCGGCGTGGGCGCGGTGATTCCGCCCTGGAATTTCCCGATGGCCATCATGGCGGGCATGACGTCGGCGGCGATCGTCGCCGGAAACTGCGTGGTGCTGAAGCCGTCGAGCGACTCCCCCGTCATCGCGGCGAAGTTCGTCGAGGTGATGGAGGAAGCCGGCCTCCCGGCGGGCGTCCTGAACTTCCTGCCCGGCGGTGGCCGCGAGGTGGGCAACTACCTGGTCGAGCACCCCATGACGCGGTTCGTCGCGTTCACCGGGTCCAAGGAAGTCGGCCTCCACATCAACCAGGAGGCCGCGACGCCGCGCAAGGGCCAGATATGGATCAAGCGCGCCGTGCTGGAGATGGGCGGAAAGGACTCGATCGTCGTGGACGCCGATTGCGACCTCGACGTGGCGGCGGCGGCGGTCGTTTCGTCCGCGTTCGGCTTCCAGGGGCAGAAGTGCTCGGCCTGCTCGCGCGCGATCGTGCACCAGAAGCGCTACGACGAGTTCGTGCGCAAGCTCGTGCCGCAGGTCGAGGCGATCAGGCAGGGGCCGCCGTACGAATCGAAGGACGTCTTCATGGGGCCGGTCATCAACGAGAGCGCCATGAAGACGATCCTCGACTACATCGAGACCGGCAAGGGCGAGGGAGACCTACTCGCCGGCGGGTCGCGCGCGGCCGGCGCGGGCTACTTCATCCAGCCCACCGTGTTCGGCAACGTCGCGCCGGATGCCACCATTTCGCTCGAGGAGATCTTCGGGCCGGTGCTGGCGGTGATCAAGGCGCGTGACTTCGACCATGCCCTGGAGATCGCGAACAACACCGAGTACGGGCTGACGGGTGCGCTGTTCTCGAACGACCGCGAGCACATCGAGCGCGCGCGTCGCGACTTCCACGTCGGCAACCTGTACTTCAACCGCAAGTGCACCGGGGCGCTCGTGGGCGTGCATCCGTTCGGCGGCTTCAACATGTCGGGCACCGACAGCAAGGCCGGCGGGCGCGATTACCTCCTGCTCTTCACGCAGGCGAAGTCGGTCAGCGAAAAGACGACGTGACGGAAAAGCGGAGCACCGCCGCGCGGCGCGCGTTCGTCGCGATTCTGATCGCGGCGGCGGTGCTGCGTGTCGTGTTCAGCGGGTGGGTGGTCGGCTTCGGCGCGAGCCCCAAGGCCGACGAGGCCGACTACCACTCCATCGCGACCCGGTTCGTTTCCGGCCACGGCTTCTCCGGCGCCGACGGTTCGCCCACCGCGCGCCGTCC
>DASTOO010000335.1:0-4663 GCA_035762505.1 Candidatus Krumholzibacteriia bacterium | reverse complement strand
AACGCGCTGCGCGCTTCGCCCATGGTGAGCGAGAGGGCGTTGGCGAACTCTTTTTCGTTCGCGACGATGCGCATGCCCTTGCCGCCGCCGCCGGCCGCGGCCTTGAGCAGCACCGGGTAGCCGATCTCCCGGGCGACGCGTGCGGCTTCCCGCGCGTCGCGCACGGGGCCGTCGCTGCCGGGCACGGTGGGGACGCCGGCCTGCTTCATCGCGCTGCGGGCGAGGAGCTTGTTGCCCATGGCGTGGATGGCGTGCGGGGTCGGACCGATAAACGCGAGCCCCGCCTGCGCGCATGCTTCCGCGAAGGCGCGGTTCTCCGCGAGGAACCCGTAGCCGGGATGGATTGCCTCGGCGCCGCTCTCCCGCGCCGCCGCGATGATGGCCGGAATGTTGAGGTAGCTCTCGCGGCTCTCGGGCCCGCCCACGCGGTAGGCTTCGTACGCGTGCGAGACGTGCAGAGCGACGCGGTCGACGTCGGAGTAGATCGCGACCGGCACCACGCCCATCTCCTTGCACGCGCGTGCGATGCGGACGGCGATCTCGCCGCGGTTGGCGATGAGGATCTTCTTGAACATGCCAGACGCCCGCTAGAGCGGGATATTGCCGTGCTTCTTCGGCGGGAGACTCTGCCGCTTGTTGACCAGGCTCTCCAGCGCCGCGATGATCTTGGGCCGCGTTTCCGCCGGCTCGATCACGTCGTCGATGTAGCCGAGCGATGCCGCGATGTACGGGTTGGCGAACTTCTCGTTGTACTCGGCCACGCGCCGCGCGCGCTCGGCAGCCGGGTCCGGCGCGGACTCGATCTCCTTCTTGTTGAGAATGTTCACCGCGCCTTCGGCGCCCATCACGGCCAGTTCGGCGCTCGGCCACGCGACGTTGTAATCGGCGCGAATGTGCTTGGAGCTCATGACGTCGTAGGCGCCGCCGTAGGCCTTGCGCGTGATGACGGTGATCTTGGGCACCGTCGCTTCGCAATACGCGTACAGCAGCTTGGCACCGTGCTTGATGATGCCGCCCCACTCCTGTTCGGTGCCGGGGAGGAAGCCCGGCACGTCTTCGAACGTGACCAGCGGAATGTTGAACGCGTCGCAGAATCGCACGAAGCGCGCCGCCTTCAGCGACGAACGGATGTCGAGCACCCCCGCGAGTGACTTCGGCTGGTTGGCGACGATGCCGACGCTGCGCCCGTTGAGGCGGGCGAAGCCGACCACGATGTTGGTGGCGTAGAGCGCCTGGATCTCGAAGAACTCGCCCTCGTCGACGATGCGGTGGATGATGTCGATCATGTCGTAGGGGACCCTGGTGTCGTCCGGGACGATGGTGTTGAGCGCGATGTCGCGGCGGTCCGCGGGATCCTCGGGCGTCCGGCGCGGCGCCTCGGAGAGGTTGTTCTGCGGGATGAACGACAGGAGTTTCCGGATCATCAGGATGCAGTCGTGGTCGTTGCGCGCCATGAGGTGCGCAACACCGCTCTTGGTGGAGTGCGCCTGCGCGCCGCCAAGATCCTCGAAGGAGACCTCCTCGTTCGTCACCATCTTGATGACGTTGGGTCCGGTGACGAACATGTGGCTGGTCTGGTCGACCATGACGATGAAGTCGGTGATGGCGGGGGAGTACACCGCGCCGCCCGCGCACGGCCCCATGATGGCCGAGATCTGCGGAACCACCCCCGAGGCGAGCGTATTGCGGAGAAATATCTCCGCATAGCCCCCGAGGCTTGCCACCCCTTCCTGGATGCGCGCCCCGCCGCTGTCGTTCAGGCCCACCACGGGCGCGCCGTTCTCGACGGCGAGGTCCATCAGCCGGCATATCTTGGCGGCGTTGGACTCGCTCAGCGTCCCGCCGAAGACGGTGAAGTCCTGCGCGAAGGCGTAGGTGAGGCGTCCCGCGACGGAACCGTACCCGCACACGACGCCGTCCCCCGGCACCTTGCGGTCGGCCATGCCGAAGTCCGTGCACCGGTGCGAGACGAAGACGCCCAGTTCCTGGAAGGTCGCCGGGTCGAGGAGCAGGTTGATCCGCTCGCGCGCGGTGAGGCGCCCGGATTCGTGGATCTTCGCGACGCGGTCTTCGCCGCCTCCGGCGTGTGCCGCCGCGCGCATCTGATTGAGCTTTTCGAACTTGTCGTTGGTCCTGGACATTCAGACCGGCCGTGGTTGGTCGTTCGGGATGGCGGCGTCGGGGTGCTCGCGTCGCGCGAGCGTGCAAGTAACCCACGCCGTGGCAAGAGATTAGTAAGTGCGATTCTAGGGGCAGGTGCCTCGCGGCGTCAATGTTTTCGGTTGCCCGATCGGCGTAATTGCTGGTATTATAGGTGCGTTACGCGGCCCGTGGCGGGCCGTTTTCACATGAACGGGAGGAGAAGTTGCGCCGACCGCTTTTCTTTTTTGGGGTCATTTTGTTACTTGGGGTCGCGGGGTGCGGGGAGAAGCAGGCGCCGGCGGAGCAGGCCGGGAGCAGCGAGCCGCCTACGGTTTCGGGCCAGTTGCCGCCCGCGGAGGTGACGTCCAAACCGGGCGACGCCATGATCAGCGAGTCAGGGCAGGCGTTTCCGGTGGAGGGCCTGTACCTGAACCCCTATTTCGATGATGCCGGCACCCTGACAGAGCTGGCCGTCAAGCCGGGCGAGCCGTTCCGCGTGCACATCTTCGGCGAGACGGTGGAGCCGTACCCCACCAACGCCATCCAGTACCGCATCGTGCTCCCCGAGGGTATCGATGTGATGGGGAGCAACGAGTTCGAGCACAAGAGCGTTTCCACCGGGGACCCAAGGGTCAACTACATGCTGGCGTACGACTGCCAGCCGGCCGGCCGGATGCGCCTGGTGACGTACATCTGCAACGCGACGCCGGAGTTCAAGGGCGGCGAGGTACAGATGCAGGAGGGGCTGCCCGCCACCGGCATCAATTTCATCGGTTTCGTTTCGTGCGAGTTCGTCGAGTTGCGCGCCACCGGCGGCAGCGCAACGCTGACGCGCAGGTAGTTCGCATCGCCCAGCGCCTTCACCCACGCGGCACTGGCATCGAGAGGTTCGCAGTATGGTCTGCCGTGTGTTTCGTCGCGCCGTGGCGTGCGGCGTCGCGCTCTTCGTTTCCGCCACCGCACACGCGGTGACATCCCCCCGCGACGGGGGACCGCTCCCCCAGTCGTTCCGCCGGACCAGCAAGAGTGACGCGACGGCGTTCATGCCGAAGCACGCGTGGGTGCAGAAGACGCGCCGCCTGCGCGACGCGCGCCGCGACTTTATCGTTCAGAACGGCCGGGGCGCGTTGAACCCGGCGACCGCGGCGCAGTTCGCGGTGACGGGAACGATGCGCGTCCCGGTGCTGCCGGGGTACTTCGTCGGCGAGGCCGTCGTGCCGATCACGGCCGCCAACCTGCAACTCCAGTTGTTCGACAGCAATCCGTCGGGCACTCTCTCCCAGTACTACAGCGAAGTCTCGTACGGCCAGTTCACGATCGACGGCGACGTATTCGGCTGGACGCACCTTCCGCAGAACAGCGCCTACTACGCCGGCTCCTCCAATGGCACGGAGCCCGGCGACGCGCGCACCGGCGAGTTCATCAAGACACTGATCGATACCAAGGACATCGACGTCGATTTCGCTCTCTACGACAACGACGGCCCCGACGGCGCTCCGAACTCCGGAGACGACGACGGCTTCGTGGATCTCCTGTGCGTCATGCACAGCCTGCCCGGCGCGGAGTGTGGCCTGTATCCGAACAACATTGCCTCGCACACGTGGAGCTACTCGGCGTGGACGGATACCGCCTATGTCACAAAGGATCCCGCCTTCGGCGGGGGGTTCATCAGGATAGACGACTACACGATCGGCCCCGCACTCAACTGCGATCCCGGGCCACCGGATGGGACCGGCAAGTACCCCCAAGCGGCGTGGATCGACATCGGCGTCTACTGCCACGAGTTCGGCCACGGCCTCGGGCTCCCGGACCTCTACGACCGTGACGGCGGCGGGAGCGGCATCGGTTACTGGGGCATCATGGGATCGGGCAACTGGAATACCCCGGAGGACCCCGCGCACCCCGAGGCGTGGACGCGTGTGGAGCTGGGCTGGACGACCCCCACGGACATCGACTGGCAGCCCACGCCGGTCGTGATTCCCAACGCCGAGCAGAATGCGGTGGCCTTCCGTCTCTCCTTCACCGACGAGCGTTTCCGTCGTTCGTCGGAGTGCGTGATCGCCGGCTCGTACTCGCTCTACTGCGGGCTTACCCCGGCCGAGGCGAGCGCGCGCAACTACGTGTCGGATACGGAGGGTGGTTACGGCCCCAACTGGCACGAGACCATCGAGCGGGACTTCCACTACGACGGCGCCGGATCGGTGGCGCTGCAATACAAATACGACTATGACCTGGAGCCCACGTACGACTTCGGCTACGCGCTGATCGAAGTGAACGGAACGGAGACCCCGCTCGCGTCCTACACGGGCACGGGCTCCGGCAGCACGAGTATCGACCTCACCCCGCTCCTCGCGGCGCTCGCCGGCGCCGGCGGCGACTACACGCTCAAGTTTCGCGTCATTTCGGACTTCTCCTTCGACGACGCCGACGGCAACGATCCCTCGACGTGCGGCGCGCTCGCGATCGACGACGTCTCCGTAGAGGGCGGCGGCGAGGCGTACGCGACCGGCTTCGAGCTGTA
>DASTOO010000334.1:0-6572 GCA_035762505.1 Candidatus Krumholzibacteriia bacterium | reverse complement strand
GCCGCGATCGGGATCCACCAGCTCAAGCGCGTTGAGGCCAACTGGTTGCGGCGCAAAGAGATATGGGATCGGTACAACGAGGCCTTCGCGCAACTCCCCATCGGCACGCCGAGCGATCCCGACGAGGACACGCGCCACGCGTTCCACCTGTACACGATCATGGTGGCCAAGGGCCGCTCCGGAATAGGGCGCGACGACTTCCTCACCTCCATCCAGGCGCAGGGGGTCGGCGTGGGCGTGCACTACCTCAGCATTCCCGAGCATCCCTACTACCAGCAGCACTTCGGCTGGAGGCCCGAGGAGTACCCCGCCGCGATGCGCATCGGCCGCGAAACGGTCAGCCTGCCGCTGTCGCCGAAGCTCACGAACCAGGACGCCGCCGACGTGATCGAAGCGGTCCGTCGTGTGGTCGAGGGGTGACGCGGCGTGACCGGGAACCAACCCCTCGTCAATCTGGCCGACTTCGAGACGGCGGCGGCGGCGCGGCTGCCCCGGATGGTCTACGACTACTACGCCGGCGGCGCGCTGGATGAACTGACCCTGCGCGACATCCGGTCCGCCTACGACCGCATCCCCCTCTGGTACCGGACCCTGGTCGACGTGAGCCGGCGCTCGCTCGCCACGACTGTCCTCGGCGAATCGGTGTCGATGCCCGTTCTCGTCGCCCCGACCGCGTTCCACGCGATGGCGCACCCCGACGGCGAGCTTGCCACCGCGCGCGCCGCGCGCGCCGCGGGAACGCTCATGATCGTCAGCACGCTTTCGAACACCAGCGTGGAAGACATCGCGCGCGAGACGCCCGGGCCGCTCTGGTTCCAACTCTACATCTACCGCGACCGGGCCGCGACGAGCGACCTCGTGCAGCGCGTGGAAGCCGCGGGCTGCGGCGCGATCATGCTCACGGTGGACGCGCCCGTGCTGGGTCCGCGCGAGCGCGACGTGCGCAACCGTTTTGCGCTTCCCGACGGTCTGGCAGTGAGGAATCTCCTGGGCTCGGGGCAGGGGACGGTCGCGAGGGAGGCGGCGGGATCGGGTCTCGCGGCCTATGTCTCGAGCTTCATCGATCCGGCCATCTCGTGGCGCGACGTCGAATGGCTGCGCAGCGTCACCAGGCTCCCGCTCGTCGTCAAGGGTCTCGCGCGCGCCGACGACGCGCGTCGCGCCGTCGCAATGGGTGTCGACGGCGTCGTGGTGTCGAATCACGGGGGCCGCCAGCTCGACACCGCCCCGGCCACGATCGACGCGCTGCCGTACGTCGTGGAGGCGGTGGCGGGCGGGGCCGAGGTATACGTCGACGGAGGTGTGCGCCGCGGCGTCGACGTGATCAAGGCGCTGGCGCGCGGCGCCCGCGCGGTCCTGCTGGGCAGGCCGGTGCTGTGGGGACTCGCCGTGGAAGGCGAGCGCGGCGTGACGCGCGTCCTCGAAATTCTGCGCGGTGAGATCGACAACGCCATGGCGCTGTGCGGCTGCCCGTCGATCGCCGACATCGATCCTGACCTGCTGCGACCGGACCAGACGTGACCGACCCGACTCCAAAGACGATCCACGCGCTCCTCCACACCATCGTCGACTACGCGGGGCTGTTTCCGCCGGCCGGCCTGGCCATGGAAGGCGCCGTCCGCGACTACTCCGCTCACCGGCGTGACGCCCACGCGTGGATGCTGGGCCGCTTCGTGGCGCCGGTGGCGCGGCTGGACGAGATGGCGGAAGCGATGCGGGCGGCGGGCGCGACGGAGGCGGAACACCAGTGGCGCGTCTCCGCGCTCGCCGGCGAGGACGTGGCCGGCGACGTGGCGCGCATCGCCGCGTTCAACGCGTGCGGGACCGGGGCAATGGTCGACGCGATCGAGGTCAAGGCCGCCACGGAGGCGGCGATCCGCGCCGTCGCGGCGGCGGTTCCGCCGGCGCTGCGCGCGTACGTCGAGATTCCGGTGGCCGTGGATCCGCGCGCGCTGATCGGCGTCATCGCGGAGACCAGACTGCGCGCGAAGATCCGCACCGGCGGCGTGACGGCGCAGGCCTTTCCGACCCCCGAGCACGTGGCGCGTTTCATCCGGCACTGCTACGCCACCGGAACCGCCTTCAAGGCCACGGCGGGGCTCCACCACCCCCTGCGCGCCATGCAGGCGCTGAGCTACGAGGCGCGC
Organism: Candidatus Krumholzibacteriia bacterium; assembly: GCA_035762505.1. Taxonomy (GTDB): domain Bacteria; phylum Krumholzibacteriota; class Krumholzibacteriia; order WVZY01; family JAKEHA01; genus JAKEHA01. Next base: position 4,425 of record DASTOO010000334.1, on the reverse strand, counting down.
GCCCCGCGCGCCGTCATGCACGGGTTCCTGAACGTGTTCCTGACCGCCGTGTTCCACTACAACGGAATGACGATCGCGGACGCGAATGCATTCATGCATCGCGGCACGATCGATGATGTCGAATTCAGCGACGACCATGTCGTGTGGCGCGACTACCGCGTTTCGCGCGACGAACTCACCACCATCCGCCGCCGGTTCGCGATCTCGTTCGGATCGTGCTCGTTTCGCGAGCCGGTGGACGATCTCATCAAGGCAGGTTTGCTCTCATGATCAACGACACGCATCGCGCCGGCCTCCGTTCCTGGGTGGAGTCGGCCAACGACGGCAGGACCGATTTCCCCATCCAGAACCTCCCCTTCGGCGTCTTCCGCGACTGGGAGGGCGACGATCCCATGCGCGTGGGGGTCGCGATCGGCGACCGCGTGCTGGACGTCTCGGCGCTGCGCGCGGGTCTCTTCACCGGTTCGGCGCTGCGCGCGGTGGAGGCCTGCGCCGAGCCCGTGCTGAACCCGCTGATGGCGCTGGGGCCGGAGTGCTGGAGCGCGTTGCGCGCGAGACTGTCCGAGCTCCTCTCCACGGAGCATCCCGACGCGGCGGCCAGCCGCCGTTCGATGGAGACCGCGCTGTACGCGCTGGCCGACGTCGAGCTGCTCGTGCCCGCCGCGGTCGGCGACTACACGGACTTCTACGCTTCCGTCTTCCACGCGTCCAACGTGGGCAGCATGTTCCGCCCCGACAACCCGCTCCTTCCCAACTACAAGCACGTTCCCATCGGCTATCACGGACGGGCGTCGTCCCTCGTGGTGTCGGGAACGCCGGTCAAGCGCCCGCACGGCCAGACGAAGGCGGACGACGCGGAGGCGCCGTCGTTCGGGCCGTCGCGGCTGCTCGACTACGAGGTCGAGGTGGGCGCCTTCGTCGGTCCGGGGAACGCGCGCGGCGAGGCCATTGCGCTGCGGGACGCGCGCGCGCATCTCTTCGGGCTGTGCCTCGTCAACGACTGGAGCGCGCGCGACATCCAGAGGTGGGAGTACCAGCCGCTGGGTCCGTTCCTCGCGAAGAACTTCGCGACCACGGTGTCGCCGTGGGTGGTGACGATGGAGGCGCTGGCGCCGTTTCGCGCGCCCGTTTTCGCGCGGCCCGCGGGCGACCCCGCACCGCTCGATTATCTCAGCGACGACGACGATCGGCGCGAGGGTGCCTTCGACATCACGATCGACGCCTTCATCGAGACGCCGAAGATGCGCGCCGACGGCTTCGAAGGCGTGCGCGTGAGCCGCGCGAGTTTCCGCGACATGTACTGGACCCTCGGTCAGATGCTCGCGCACCACGCCAGCAACGGCTGCAACCTGCGCCCCGGCGATCTCCTCGCGAGCGGGACCGTTTCCGGGGAAGCGCGCGACTCCGCCGGCTGCCTGCTGGAGCGCACCGGGCGCGGAAGCGAGCCCATCGAGCTCCCCTCGGGCGAGACGCGGACGTTCCTGGAGGACGGCGACACCGTCATCATCCGCGCGTATTGCGTGCGGGACGGCGCCGTCCGGATCGGATTCGGAGAGTGCCGGGGAACGGTGACCCCGTAGCGGCGCCGCGAAGCGGCGCCTTTCAACCCAAGGAGGCAATGATGACCCTGGCTGCAACCAACCGCGACGGGAAACCCTTCGAACTCGAAATGAAGCACGTGGATGCGCTGCGCGCATCGTTGCGCGGCACGCTCCACACGCCCGGCGCCCCGGGCTATGACGAATCCCGTTCGCTGTGGACCGGGATGATCGACCGGCGGCCCGCGCTGGTGGCTCGCTGCGAGGGCACGTCGGACGTGGTCGCGTGCGTGCGCTTCGCCCGCGAGCACGGCATCGCGCTGTCGATCAAGGGGGGCGGGCACAACATCGCCGGTCTCGCGTGCTGCGACGGCGGCCTCATGCTGGACTTCTGCGGCATGCGCGGCGTGTGGGTGGACCCGGCGGCGCGCATCGCCCATGCCCAGGGGGGGTGTCTCCTCGGCGACGTCGACCGCGAGACCCAGCTCCACGGACTCGCCGCACCCCTCGGCTTCGTGTCGCTCACCGGCGTCGCGGGGCTGACGCTCGGCGGGGGATTCGGGTACATGTCGCGCCGCTTCGGCTGGACCAGCGACAGCGTGCGCTCGATGACGATCGTGACGGCGGACGGGAAGATCGTGCGCGCAAGCGAGAAGGAGAACCCCGAGCTGTTCTGGGCTGTGCGGGGCGGGGGCGGGAACTTCGGCGTCGTGACCAACATCGAGTACGCCCTGCATCCGGTGGGGCCGGAGATCGTCGGCGGTGCGGTGGCGTGGCGCCAGGACTCCGCCCCCGAGGTGTTGGAGATGTTCCGCCAGCTGGCGGACGCGGCGCCGCCCGAGCTGACGCTGGTCGCACTCCTGCGCAAGTCGCCGCCGGCCCCGTGGGTCGACAAGGAGGCCCACGGAAAGCCCGTCGTCGTCGTGCTGGCGTGCTACTCGGGGCGTGTCGAGGACGGCGAGAAGCTGGTGGCGCCCATCAAGGCGTTCGGCAAGCCGGTGGGCGACGTGATGCAGCGCCGGCCGTACGTGACGCAGCAGAGCCTCCTCGACGCCACACAGCCGAACGGCCGCCGTTATTACTGGAAGTCGGAGTACGTCCCCGGCATCGGCGCGGACATGCTCGGCAAACTCATCGAGCACGGCGCGGCCATCGAGTCGCCGTACTCGGCCGCGGTCGTGTTCCAGCTGGGCGGTGCGATCGGGAACCTGTCGAACGACCATTCCGCGGTCGGCAACCGCGACGCGGCCGCCGTGTTCAACCTGACGTCGTCGTGGGAGAATCCCGCCGACGACGCGAAGAACATCGCGTGGGCGCGCAACGCCTGGTCGGACATGAAGCGGTTCTCGACCGGCGGGACGTATGTCAACTTTCTCAACGAGGACGACGCGGAGGATCGCGTTCGCGCCGCGTACGGCGCGAACCACGAGCGGCTGGCGAAGGTCAAGCGGACCTGGGATCCCGGGAACGTCTTCCGCGTGAACAAGAACATCGCGCCGGCGCGGTGAGCCGGCCGGCGGACCGCAGGGAGGACTCCATCATGCGACTGGTGTTTCACGGTCACTCGTGCTGGGAGATGCAGGGTGCGAAACACCGCGTCCTGATCGATCCCTACCTCTCCGACAACCCCCTCGCCGACGTCGGCCCGACCGCGTTCGCGCGGCTGGACGCCATCGTGCTCTCGCATGGCCACGGCGATCACATCGGCGACACCGAGGCCATCGCGAAGAAGACCGGGGCGCTGGTGGTGGCGAACTTCGAGATCGCGAATTATTTCGCCAAGCGCGGCTGTCTCACGCACGGGATGAGCATCGGCGGGGGCTTCGACTTTTCCTTCGGGCGGGTGAAGCTCGTGATCGCGCACCACGGCTCCACCGGGCCGGGCGGCGAGGCGCTGGGGAGCCCCGCGGGGATCGTGCTGGCCATGGACGGGAAGAAGATCTACCACGCCGGCGACACGGGCGTGTTCCTCGATATGCAGTTGATCTCGGAGCTGAACGGCCCCTTCGACGCGTGCCTGCTCCCGATCGGCGACAACTTCACCATGGGGATCGACGACGCCGTGAAGGCGTGCGAGTTGATCCGCGCGAAGCTCCACGTGCCGATGCACTACAACACGTTCCCGGCGGTGAAGGCGGACGCGGGCGTGTTCGTAAGGAAGGTCGAAGCGAAGGGCTTGCGGGCGCGTGTGGTCGAGCCGGGCGGGTCGATCGAGGTGTGACATTGCGCATGCGTGAGCTGCTTGTTTTCATGTGCGTCGCGTTCGCGACGGTTTCGACGGCGTCCGCCCAGACGGGCTACGTCGAGGGACGGGTCATGGACGGGACGAAGCCGCTCGCCTACGCGAACGCTTCACCTACTCTCGACGTGCCCCCGCTCGAGTGTGACGGCGCGTTCCTGGCGGGGCAGCGCGGCGATCGCTGGGAGGATGCCTCCCCCATCGATCTCGGCATCATCAAGGTCCCCATCCGTCCCATCGGAATGCCGATTCGTCCCTGATGCGCGCCCCGCTCACGGCGCGTTCGCGGATGCCTGGCGGTCCCCGCGGCGGCTCAACGGCCCCATCAACCGCTCCGCTTCCAGTCTGTTGTGATGCGCGCACAGCAGCCGCAGATTGTCGGCCGTGCTCGCGCCGCCTCGTGCGACCGGCTTGACATGATCGATCTGTAGCGCGTGCCTGGATGCGCAACGTCGGCCGTCAGGGCCCACAAACGTGCATAGGCCCTCGTCCCGCGTGAACACCTTGTCCCTCACAGCCGCTGCGATGTAGCGTGATCGGGCATCGTTTTTCCCGCGCGGCGCTGGCGCCTTCACCTTCGCCGGCCCGGTGCTGATCTCGCGCGGCTCCACCTCTGCCCGTGCCCGGCGCTTCCGGCGCCGTTCAACG
>DASTOO010000333.1:0-8110 GCA_035762505.1 Candidatus Krumholzibacteriia bacterium | reverse complement strand
CCGCGCGAAACGAACGCGCCTCATGACAGCAACTCCTTGATCTTCTCCACCGACGGCACGTGACCGGATGCCTTGATGGTGCCGTTCACCGCGAGTGCCGGCGTCGAAATGATCCCGAACGCGATGATGTGGTTGATATCGGACACCTTCTCGATCTCGCATTCGATGCCGAGCTCGCGCACCGCCTGGGTGACGCGTTCGGCGAGAACGTTGCACTTCTGACAACCGGGTCCGAGAACCTGAATCCTGGTCATTGAGTTTCCTCCATGAGGTTATTTCATCGGCCTTACTTATGAGAGCGAACCGTAGATCAGCCCGGCGGCGGTCGAGAGCACGACCACGAGGGTGACGTAAATGAGAGTCTTCTTCGTTCCGAGGACGCTTCGGATCACAAGCATCGATGGAAGCGAAAGCGCGGGTCCGGCGAGGAGCAGCGCGAGCGCGGGCCCCTTGCCCATGCCCGCTCCGATCAATCCCTGCAGGATCGGAACCTCGGTGAGAGTCGCGAAGTACATGAACGCGCCCGCGATCGCGGCGAAGAAATTGGCGAACAGTCCGTTTCCGCCCACGAGGCCCGCCACCCATCGCGATGGGATGAGCCCCTCGTGTCCCGGCCGCCCGAGCAGGAGGCCGGCGAGCAGCACGCCCGCGAGGAGCAGCGGCAGGATCTGCTTCGCGAATCCCCACGTCGCGCCGATCCACTCGCCGAGTTCATCTCTCGCGAACCAGCGCCCGGCCGCCACCGCGACACCGGCGAGAAACACGCCGGAGATGGCCCACTTCGCGTTGAAGATCGCGGCCCAGACGCCGTACCCGCCGGCCGGCCGTCCCCAGTTGGCGAAGATGAGGAAGCCCACCATGGCGGCGAAGAACGCGCCATCCTGCCAGAGACGGCGCGGCGGTGCGGGCAGATCGACCGGGAGCGGTGTTGCCGCCGCGCGCGCGTGTTCTTCGCGCCGGAAGATGAGGTGCATGAGCAGCCCGATCACGACCGCGAACACGATGGCACCCACCGCGCGCACGATGCCGAGCTCGAGGCCGAGCACGCGCGCGGTGAGAACGATGGCGAGGACGTTGATGGCGGGGCCGGAGTAGAGAAACGCCGTCGCCGGCCCGAGACCCGCGCCGCGCCTGTGAATGCCGGAGAAGAGGGGAAGCACCGTGCACGAACAGACGGCGAGGATGGTGCCGGAGATCGAGGCGACGGGGTACGCGAGCCACTTGGACGCGCGCGCCCCCAGGTATTTCATGACCGACGCCTGACGGACGAACACGCTGATCGCGCCCGCGATGAAGAAGGCGGGCACGAGACAGAGGAGCACGTGCTCGCGCGCGTATTCGTGTAGCATCGCAAACGACCCGGTCAGCGAGCCCTGCACGCGCGCGCTCCCGATCGGGAGATACCAGGCGGCGAGAAACACCGCGACCATCCACGCGAGTTTCGTCCGCTCCTTCATGCCCCGGCGACCTCCCGGAGAGCCCGGTGCCCGGCGGACTTTGTTTGGCGATATGGCCAAATAAGCAATATGGGCACAAATAAAAAGGCGCTCATCGCGATTCCTTCAGCACCTGGGTGGCGCACGCGAAGAAGTTCTTGATGCATGGGGTCAGCAACCGGTAGATGACGGCGCTGCCTTCGCGCCGGTCCTCGATGATCCCGTGCGCGCGGAGCACCGCCAGGTGCTTCGACACCGTGGTCTGGTCGCTCCCGACGAGACGGGTCAGCTCGCCCGCGCTGCATTCCCCCTGGCTCAGCCGGTCGACGATCATCAGGCGCGACTCGTTGGCGAGGGCCTTCAGCACACGCGCCTGGGCGCGGAATGTCTCGCGGGGAGTTGCCGTCCGGGTCGCCATGCCTCCACCATATGGCCAAATAACCATATTGTCAAGCCCGTGTGCGGAATTGCGCCTCAGGATCCCGCTGATGCGGCGAGCCCCGAACTCCGCCGCCCACCGCCACTTGAGACATCTTTCACATACATTTGTGTGGAATTCGGCTCCCGGACGTCACTAGACTCTCCCGTCCGCCGCTCAAGCGGATGGAGCGCGCCGGGTCGACCCCACCTGTTCCCCGGTCCGGCGCGTCTGATGTACCGACACACGGCCGTTCCTGCTGCGGCCGCGGGGGAGTTCACCAAGACATCACCGAATTGGGGCGCGATTGCGCTTCGGTCGGTTTCTATTCGGCGCCCCGGCGGGAATCGTCGCCCGATGGTTCGCGGCGGAGCGCGTGGCGTGAATCGTCAGACGCGGGAGAATGAAAATGAATCGCAAGACATGGCTCGTTTGCGTGTCTCTTCCTGTCATCCTTGTGTGGTTCGTCGCCGCGGCCTTTGCCACGGCCCCACCGGCGCAGAGAGGCCTCGTCCCGGCGGGCGACGATGGTCTTCCGTACGCGCCGGACCGCATCATCGTCCAGTTCTCTGGTGCCAGCATGAGGCTCTCGGCGCTGGCGCAGGTTCCCCGTCAGCTCGGCGCGAGCGCGCCGGGCGTCCAGACGGGCCTCCCGTCCGTGGACGTGATCAACCAGCAGGTGGGGGTGATCAGGATTTCACGTCCGTTCATCGAACCGATGAACGCCGCCGAAGCGAACCGTCTGGGCGTCAACCGGACGTTCATGCTGCACGTGCCGGCGGGCGTTGACATCGAGGACGCGGTGCGACGCTACCGCGCGGACCCGCACGTCGAGTACGCCACGCCGGACTGGAAGGCGTACCCGGCGGTCGTGCCCACCGACCCGGCCTATCCGCAGCACTGGGGACACAACAACACGGCACAGCTTCCAGGTCTCGACTGGGGCGGAACGTATGACCACACGCTGCCGACCACGGTCGGCACGCCGGGCTTCGACACCAACGCGCAGCCGGGCTGGGACGGAAGCGCGGGCTTCGGAAGCGCGAGTGTCATCATCGCCATCGTCGACACCGGCGTGAACCTGAGCCACCCGGATTTGAATCTCGTCGCCGGCTGGGACTACGGGGACGGTGACAGCAACCCCGAGGACAACTCCGCGGCGGCCGGTCACGGCACGTCCTGCTCGGGTGTCGCGGCAGCCCGGGCGAACAACGGCCTCGGCGCCTGCGGCGCGGCGCCGGGGTGCAGAGTCATGCCGTTGAAGGTCGCCAACAGCGCGGGTTCGCTTTTCTTCTCCGCGATCGTCAACGCGATCTACCACGCGGCGGACAACGGCGCGCACGTCGTCAGCATGAGCTTCGGCGCCTCCATCACCAGCGAGCCCTCGACCGACGCGGCCATCCAGTACGCGACCAACGCGGGTCTCACGCTGCTCGCCGCAACGGGCAACGCCAACCAGAGCGCGATCAGCTATCCGGCGAACAACGCGAACGTAATCGGCGTGGGTGCGGCGTCGCCGTGCGGCGAGCGCAAGCGCAGCAGCAGCAACACCGGCGAGCTCAACCCCGGCGTGAGCCCCGATCCCAACGGCTACACGTGCGACGGCGAGCGCTGGTGGGGCTCCAACTACGGTTCCACCACGGCCGGCGCCGCCAACGCGGTGGACATCATCGCACCGACCATCCTGTACACCACCGACATCCAGGGCGCGGGCGGCTACCGGAGCGGCGACTACGAGCCGTACTTCAACGGCACGTCGTGCTCGACGCCGTACGCGGCGGGCGTGTGCGCGCTCATCAAGTCCAAGAATCCGGCGTACACGCCGGCGCAGATCAAGAGCCAGCTCACCAGCACGGCCCAGGACATCGTGAGCGTCGAGTCCGGTGCGGGCTGGGACCGCTACACCGGCTACGGCATGGTGGACATCAACGGCGCGGTCGGCGGCGGCGGCTGCTCGCCGCTGGTGACGGCCAACTTCTCGGGGGCGCCGACCTCGGGCACCGCGCCGCTCGCGGTCACCTTCTCCGACCTCTCGACCGGCAGCCCGACGAGCTGGAGCTGGAACTTCTGCGACGGCGGGACGTCGACCGCCCAGAACCCCAGCCACACCTACACCACCGCCGGGACCTACAACGTGACGCTCACCGCGAGCAACGCGTGCGGGAGCGACGCGGAGGTGAAGAATGCGTACATCACCGTGACCGGCGCCGGCGGCTGGACCACGATCACGTACGACAACTTCGAGAGCGGCATGGGGAGCTACACCGACGGCGGCGCGGACTGTGCGCGCTACACCGGCGGCACCTACGCGTGGGAGGGATCGGCCGCGGCGAACATCCAGGACAAGAGCGGGACCTCCCTGTTCTTCACGACGACGGCCCGCAACGTGTCGGGGTACACGACGCAGGAGATCAACTTCTATTTCCGTGCCCAGAGCATGGAGACCGGCGAGAATTTCTTCGTGGAGTACTTCAACGGATCGGCGTACCAGATCGTCGCGAACTACGTGGCGGGGACGAGTTTCGTCAACGGCACGTTCTACGTGGCGACGATCACGCTGGGGAACGGGTCGTACGTGTTCCCGACCAACGCGCGCATCCGCTTCCGCTGCGACGCCAGCAACAACGCCGACGATGTCTACATCGACGCGATCACGTGGCGCGCGAACAGCGGCGGTGCCGCGCCGGAGGGCATGACGATCACCGCGCTCGCCAGGGGCGACGGCGTCGAGCCGGCGCTCGCGCCCGAGGCGCCCGTCTCGTTCGAGACGACGCTGGAGCAGAATTACCCCAACCCGTTCAATCCGCGCACCACGATCTCCTTCACGCTCGCGGCGGAGAGCCTTGTGCGGCTCGACGTCTTCGACGTGACGGGCCGGAGGGTGGCGGCGCTCATGGACGGGGTGAAGGGCGCGGGCCGGCACGCCGTCGACTTCGAGGCGTCGTCCCTGGCTTCGGGGGTGTACTTCTACCGCCTGAACGCGGGGGGCGTCGTGGCGCAGAGGAAGATGGTGCTCCTGAAGTAGAACGCGGCCGACCACGTTCTGCGGTTGAGGCACCGGGAGTGGGTCAGCTTCGGCTGGTCCACTCCTTTTGTGCCGTCACGTCGCGACCGAGTATCGCGAACGCCACCGTTCCGATCACCCCGAAGGCGAACGCCGCGAGGAGGTTGATCTCGGGGCTGCGCTGCCACAGGAACGCCCCGCCCAGCGCCGCCACCGACACCACGACATCGCGGACCAGGTAGTAGAGCCCGAACATCGCCGCCCGGTTCGCATCCGGGCACAGGTCCATGATGAGCGACTTGCGCGTGGGCTCGCCGAACTCCTTGAGCCCCCGCAGCACGAACGCCCCCACCAGGAATCCAAACGAGCGGCTGTAGAGCAGCACCAGCGGGAACAGCGTGAAGAAACCGAACGTGATCAGCACGTAGCGCTTTTTCTCGCCGCGGTCGGCCAGGCGGGCGACGGGGATGTAGACCAGCACGGCGGTGATCATCTCAATCGTGGTGAGTACACCGAACTGCACCGCGGTCACCGGCTGGGCGATGGTTTTCATGCACCACACCACGACGAAGGCGTACGGGATCTGCTCGCAGAAGCGGATGAGGATGTCGCTCACGAGCAGGCGCTTCATGGCCGGACTCATGCGCGCAAAAAGCCGGCGCGGGTCCCGCTCCATCTCGCCGCGCGGGGTTCCCGACGGCGTGTCGTCCGCGATCAGGCGCCGCTGCAACACGAGTGCCGCGGCTGCGAGCACCAGTGCCGCCGCGAAGGCGAGGCGCACGCCATCGCGCTCGCCCCACACGGCGATGAACACGCCGCCCATCAGCGGCCCGAGCGCCATCGGAATGCGGCGCACGAGCGAGTGCATGCTCACACCCATGGTCCGCTTGTCCGCGGGCAGCACGCGGTAGAGGAGACTCACCGTGGCGGGGAGCGAGATGGCGGACCACGAGATGAACAGCACCGCCCCGGCGAGCACCGCCTGCCACGCCGGGATCATCGCCACCAGTCCGAAACCGGCCATCGCGATGAGGTTGAAGACGACTAGTGCGCGCCGGGTGCCGATGCGGTCGGAAAGATAGCCGCCCGGGAACGAGTACAGCGCGGAGAGCAGGTTGTCCATGGCCTGCAGGAGGCCGATCGCCACCGCCCCGCCGCCGAGCGCCAGGATGTAGATCGGGAGGAAGCGCTCGGCCATGTGCTCGCCCATGCCGACGAGCACCACCATCGCCAATACGCCGACGGTGCTCCGCCGGAGGGCGAGAAACCCGGAAATGCGCGCGGCCCGTCCGGTCATCGCAGCCGTGCGCACACGCGCCGCATGTCGGCGTTGCGCGCGATCATGGCGTTGAACTCGGCGGCGGAGTACTCGCGTGCCGCGAGCGTCGGCGTCTGTCGCCGGGCGCGCGCCAGGTTGCTTTCGTTGATCCAGTCCGGAATCGGCCGCACGCCCTCGTAATCCGAGATGGGCTTCACGTACATCCAGCCGTCGCAGAAATCCGAGAGCTTGAAATCCTCGTAGCCGTGCATGTACACGCAGTCCCGCGGCCGGATTTCGCCGAAGGGCGAGCCGGCGAGGTCGAACGCCACCGTCCGTGGCCCGCCGGGGCGGGCGAGCATGAGCGCGTCGATGACGCCGCCGGCGGGGTGGACGCGCTCGTCGTCGTAGCCGCGCGGCCCAGGCCACGGCGCGTGCAGGAATACCGTCACGGCGCGGTCACCGATCGCGCGATAGACGTGGTTCCCCATGCGGGTGTCGTCGAGGCGCACGAATTTACCGTCGATCACGACCGGCTGCCGGTAGCGCGTGAATGCGCGATGAATGCCGCAGTACACGAGCACCTTGTTGCCGGACGCGACGGCTTGCAGGATCACTTCCGCCCAGCGGTGCTCGCCGCCGCCGCTCCACACCGTCGCCATGATCGCCGGGTCGTCGAAATCCTCCCGCGTGCGCACCTGGCTCCAGTCCGGCGAGTCGTTGAGGCCCAGCACGCGGAACGGCGCGGCGCCCTCGGGAAGCGATTGATTGAGCAGCCAGGCGTGAAAGTAGATGTCCACGTATTCCTGGTAGCCCCACTCCACCGACTGGTCGAACTGGATCGCGCGGGCAAGCGCCTCGTCCCACTCGGGCGCGGTGACGAGGGAGTCGATGCGGGTCTGATCCTCGCAGCGGCCGAACTCCGTGGCGAAGACCCGGACGCCTCTATTATAGAGACGCTTGATGAGAGACTCGGGCAAGCGGGCGTCGTGGTGGAGGTAGTGAATCTCCCCGAGGAAGACCACGTCGTGATCGTCGAAGAGACCCAGGATATACGGCACGGGGTGCTGGCCGTGTTCGCGGGCGTAGTCTTCGAGCCCGGCGCGAAGCTCCTTGGGGAGCGGTTTCGGATACACCGCGCCGTGGCAGGCCGGCGTGGCAAGCAGGCACAGAATCAGGAACGCCGATTGAAGTATCCACATGCGCGTCGTCGAAGCCGACCCGCGCCATTCTACTCCATTGCGGGGCGCGGTGTCGTCGCGGCACCCGAACCCGGGTCGCAAGGCGGGGTGCGGGTAGGTACTTTCCCCAGGCCCATCACACCGGCTTCCCCCGATTGTCCGTCTTGTTCCCCGCGACTACGATCATGGCGCTCTGCTCGACAGGGCGAGCCGTGAAGCGGCAGGACTTCCCGGAGACGGAACCAGGGATAGAGTGACCAGGAGGTCCATTTATGCAAGCAAGCGTTTACCGCCCCACGGGGCGTCTCCTCGCCGGGGCGGCTGCCGCCCTGCTCACGCTCGGCGTGGCCGCGTGCGATCGCGACGGTCCCACGGCACCGACGCGCGAGGAACACACCATCGGACAGTTCACGGGATCCGGAACCCCGGCCAGGTTCCAGGGCCATGCGACCGCGCTGCGCGCCAAGGTACTGTTGAGCACGGTCGCCTTGTGCGGCACGAAACCGTTGCCGCCGGAAGGCGGTGCCGAGTACGCGTCGCTCCTCACCGCCGACGCCGGCGGCGTCGTGTGGGCGCAGACCGCCCACGCCGCGTCCGTGGGCCTCGGCGACCGATGCAAATCCACCGCGACAAGCGCGGACCTGCACATCAACGTCGGTGGGCAGCGGATCGTGGCCTGCTTCCTGATGGCGAGGGCGCAGGCGGTCTGCGCCGGCGGGCTCGTGACCGTCTCGGGCGGCTCCGAGGTGGCGGACCTGCTCGTCAACGGGCAGCGCATTACGGTGACGGGCCAGGCCAATCAGACGGTGTGGC
>DASTOO010000332.1:0-3955 GCA_035762505.1 Candidatus Krumholzibacteriia bacterium | reverse complement strand
CCGCACAGGCCGGCGACGTCGTACACCTGCGTGATGCTCGTGTTGCACGCGAGCCGCCCGTCGCACGACACCTCGAAGTAATCCTCCCACGCAATCCGGAAGCCGGCCACCTGGTCGAGTTGCGTCTGGGTGGGCGAGCTCCCGGCCTGTACCAGCAGGATGAAGCCCTGACGGCGGTCGTGCTCCTCATTGGGCTCCGTCGGGGTGCGGGGACCTTCGTGGGCGATGATGTCCTCCACTGTGACCGGCGTGAACGTGCCGGTCGCACTCGCGCCGAACACCGGCGTTCCGTCGTCGCGGCTCCCGGGGAGATTATTGCTCGGGCTCGAAATATAATAGAAGTCCTTCACTTCTTCGGGGAGACGGAGCCCGAAGAGGTACTCGTCGACCTGCGAGAAGTAGTCGATCGTCGTCGGGCAGGTGTACGTGTTACCCGACACGAGCTGCCAGTTGCCGCCCTCGAGCGAGCTGTGATCGACGTCGACATAGTAGCTCCAGTGCGCGTCGCTCCGCCCGAGGATGAGGTTGCTCGGACCGCCGCCCGAGTCGAAGTACGTGAACGCGCCCCAGCGGTGCCCGGCCTCCTGCCCCATGATGGTGAGGAAGTTGTTCCCCTTCCCGAAGAACCGGTTGGTGGGATCCAGCGGCCACGCAGCCAGGCGGTTCATATTGCAGCGGCTCTCGAGAACGCCGTTGCTGCCGTACTGGCTGCTCGTGTCGAACATGTCGAGCCCGATGCCGGTGACGTCGTTAGAGATGTTGAGCTCGTTGGCGAAGCCGGCCATGGTCTGGGAGAAGGTCGTGAAGAAGACGAGCTGGAAGAACTCGTCCGGAAACTGCTGGTAGAAGCGCTGGAACAACGCCACTTCGTTCACGGCCGGACTGGGAAAGTTGTAGTACTCCTCGTACGCGCCGGCGTCCGCGGCCGTGTCGTGCGGAAGACCGGCCGAGAACGAGATCGCCTCCAGCACGGGGCTGCCGCCGGGATGGAATCCCATCGCGATGGGCGTGCCGCCGCTCTGGGTCGTGGAGGCGATGGCGCCATAGGTCATGCGGAAGGCGCCGCTCGGGTACAGCACAAGCTGTAAGGTGTTGAGCTTGGTGGTGCCGAACTCGGGAACGCTGTTCCACGTCACCGTGTACTTGGAAGGCTCGCTCTTCACGTACACGCCGCCGCCCGCGGCGGGATTCAGGTCCATGTGGTAGGGGGTGATCTTCGCCGTGGTGTTGAAGAAATCCGCGTTGTCGAAGAAGCCGGACGGATTGAGGGGACCGCCGAACGCAACGCCGCCGTTCCCGCCCACGTACATCTGGTTCCAGTTCGAGCCGCCGAAGGGAAAGCTGAACGGCAGGTTGACGATCACCGCGCCGTCGTCGCCGGTGGTTTGCACGGTCCCCAGCACGGCGTCGAAGGTGTATGCGATGGCCGCGATGTTATAGACGCCGCCGCCCGCGGGCGTGCTTTCGAAGGTGCTGGTGGGCGTGTCGAACACATTCGATCCGCTGTAGGTGAGCGTGCCGTCATCCTCGACGATCCACACGTCGTTGTAGACGTAGTCGAGCGTCATCCGGGTGGCGCGCTTTCCGGACTGCACCTCGTTCTGAACGCGTTCGTTCAGCGCCTTGCGCCACGCGTGCTCGGCCTCGTTCCCTTTGTACGTGCCGCACTCGAACAGCGTCTCGCCGACCATGCTGACGCCCGCGGGCGAGCCATCGCCCAGCGGGGGACGTCCGTGGCGGGACGCGGCTAACGCGCCGGACCCGACAGCGAAGGCGCCAAACACAAACAGAGCACACGGGATGACACGGAAACGCAGATGAGCTCGAAGCACGGCCGCCTCCTCGAGTCGCGAGTTGTATGACCTGACGTGCGTGGTGGGGGGGCGAACGCTGCAATTGTCGCACGACCGGGGGTCGGCGCGCAACCCGCGCGTCAGGCGGCGTGTCCCCCGCGCGGCCCGGCGAACAGGTCGAACCTGAGCAGACGGCCATCGAGTCCACCATTCGCGAGCGGCTTGCGCCACGCGGGGCGGAGGCCGACGGACTTCACCAGGTCGCGGTCGCCGAAGTAGACATACGCCGTCGAGCCGGTGCAGCGGCGCTTCAGGAAGTCGCCCAGCGAACCGATGAACTCGGGCATCGCGTCGCGGCGACCGACGCGCAGGCCATAGGGCGGATTGCACACGATCGTCTCGCCCTCGATCTGCTCGATCTCCTCGAAGCGCCGCCGCTCCACGCGCACCGACCGGCCGCCCGGCAGGCGCGCGAGGTTGGCGCGCGCCGCGCGTACCGCGGCGTCGTCCGCGTCGCTGCCGCGAATGAGCCCGGCGGGAAGCGCGCGAATCGCGGCGTCGATGTCGCCGCGCGTCTTCTTCCACAACGCCCCGTCGAAGTCCGGCAGGAATTCCACACCCATGCGTTCGCGCAGGAAACCCGCCGGCACGCGGCAGTATCGCATGAGCGCTTCGCACAGGAGCGTCCCGGACCCGCACATGGGATCGACCAGCGGGGTCGCGCCGTCCCAGCCCGACATCCCGATCAGGACGGCGGCGACGGTCTCCTGCATGGGGGCCTCCACAGATTCCACGCGATAGCCGCGGCGGTGCATGGAGCCGCCCGAGACGTCGAGGCTCAGGGTGGCGCGATTGGCGTGCAGGTACAGGTTGATCCACACGTCCGGCGTCGCGGTGTCGATGCTGGGGCGCGCGCCGGTCTTTGCGCGGAACTGGTCGACGATCGCGTCCTTGACGGTGAGGGCCGCGTACTGCGAGTGGCGGATCGCGCTGTTGGACACCGTCGCGAACACCGCGAAGGTGTTCTCGATACCGAGAATCTCCGACCACTCGATGGACTGCGTGCGCTTGTGGAGGTACTCGGGCGAGTGGCACTGGAAGTGCGCGAGCGGCGCCAGCACGCGCGTGACGGTGAGGGCCGCGTAGGCGATGCGATAGAGGGCGTCGCGCTCCGCCGCCACGTAGAGCCCGCGGTAGCCGGGTGCCACCTCGGTCGCACCGAGCGCGAGCAGGTCGGCCGTGGCGACGTCCTCGCCCCCGTCCGGAATCTGCGCGAAGTAGCGGCTGTTCTCCTGGTAGTCGTACATCTGCTTACGCGCGCAACGCGCGCGCTACCAGCGACCGGCGTAGTCGGTGTTGGCCGGCGCAATCAGCGCGGAGAGACGCGCATGACGCACGGCCAGAATCTGCCGGACGTGAAGAAGGTCGTGCGCGGCCCACGCGTGCAGGAGCGCGGCCGCCGTGAGCGTGCCCGCCGTCGGGTGCCGGTACGCGTGCATCCAGTTCGCCGACTGCAGCGTCTCGAGCCACGCCACCGATCGCTGCCGTTCGGAGAGGAACTCAGCAGTGAGGTCGGCGAGCGCACGATCGTTGAAGTTCTTCTCGCGCACCCAGCCTTCCGGGTCGATCGGCGGCCACGGTCGCGCCGGATCCTCGAGCAGCAGCTGCAGGCGCTGGCGGAAGTCGTAGCGTTCTTCGTCCACCAGGTGACCGAAGACCTCGTTGATCGACCACTTCGCGGGCGCGGATCTCCAGCGCGCCTCGTCGTCTGCGACGTCCTCCACCAGCGCGGCCAGGGCATCGGCGCTGGCGACGAGTCGCCGCGCGAAGGCGTTGACGTCCGGCGCGCTCATCGCTTGCCCTTGTGAGCGCCCTGCTCGATGTACGGCTTGAAGCGCTGGATCAGGAAATGACGCCACACACTCTCCACCACCCCGGCCCAGGCGGGCTCGACGTGGCCGGACGCCTGCACCTTGAGGGTCAGCGTCGTCGAGTCGTCGCCGGCGGGCTCGAAGTTGTAGGTGTAGACGCCCTGGAAGGCGCTGCCCGCGAGGCCGAGCGGGCCCTCCATGCGAAGGATCTTCGGCCGGTCGACGTAGGTCACCACGGCGTGGCGGACCCCGTTGCCCTTCTCGTCGAAGTACTCGTAGAACCCGCCGCCC
>DASTOO010000331.1:0-7930 GCA_035762505.1 Candidatus Krumholzibacteriia bacterium | reverse complement strand
CGCAGCGCGTCGATCGGACTGAGCCGCGAGGCCCGGATCGCCGGCAACAGGCCGAAGGCGATCCCCACCGTCGAGCAGAAGACGAGCCCGATGACCGCCCATTCCAGCGGCACGTTCGCCTCGAACGACGTGAAGGCGGTGATCACGTTGCCGAGTGCGAAGCCCACCACGATGCCCACCACCCCGCCGATGTTGCACAGGATCACGGCCTCGAGCAGGAACTGGGTCAGGATGTTGCCGGGCCTGGCGCCCAGTGACTTGCGGATGCCGATCTCCTTGGTCCGCTCGGTCACCGACACCAGCATGATGTTCATGATGCCGATGCCCGCCACCACCAGGGCGATGATGCCGATCACGAACGCGGCGATCTTCACCTTGGCCGTCGTCTGGTTGAACTGGGTGATCAGGCTCTCGCTGTTGAAGAAGTCGAAGTTGTCCTCTTCGTTCGGCTTGACGCCGCGCTCGCGCCGCAACACCTGGCGCGTCTCTTCCATGGCGTCCCGCATCAGCTCCGGCGACTTCGCGCGCACGGTGATGTTCACCGAGCGCGAGAACCCGTCCCGGTTGACCATGCCATAGATGTCGAGGAAGGTCGTTACCGGAATCAGAACATAGTTGTCGTAGTTCGAGCCGAACGCGGACTTCTTCTCGTCGAAGACCCCGATGACCTCGTACTTGCGCCCGTCCAGGCGGATCTCCTTGCCGACCGGATCGGTGAACGGAAAGAGCTTCTGCCCGATGGCGTAGCCGATGACGGCCACGTTGCGGCCGCTCTTCACGTCCATCTGCGAGATGTTGCGTCCGAGCCCGACGTAGTGGGTGTTGTTGGCGGGATACTCGGGCGTGCCGCCGCAGATGGAGACGTTGGCGTTCGTCTCTTCACCCCGGTACTCCACCTTGTAACCAAAGTCCCACAGCTCGGACCCCACCAGATCGGCCGTGGCCACCTGCTCGCGGATGGCGTTGGCGTTCGCGACGGTGAGCGGCGGCCGCCGCATCGCCTTGCGCCGCTCCTCGGGGGAGTGGAATCCGCCCGCCGGCCACTTCTGCGCCTGGAAAACCTGCGCGCCCAGGACACTCATCTCCTGCTCCATCGTGGACTGCACCACGGCAATCGCCGTCATCACGGCGATGATCGACGCGACCCCGGCCACCACTCCCACCAGCGTCAGGACCGATCGCAGCTTGCTGGCAACGATGGCCCCCAGGGACATGAAGAGCAGGTCTGACATGCGCATGGCGGTCACACTCCGGGACGTTGCGCTACTCGTAGCGCAGTGCGTCGATGGGATTGAGCCGGGCGCCCTTCCAGGCGGGCACGAAACCGGCCACGACGCCCACGGCGATGGATACCAGGACGGCGGTGAGGAGAATCGCCGGCGACACGCTCGCCGGCATGAGCGTCGCGTTCACAACGGCGGTCAGGATCGACGCCACAGCGATACCGATCAGCCCCCCCATGAGGCAGATGGCCGCCGCCTCGAACAGGAACTGGAACAGGATGCTGTGCGGCTTCGCGCCGATCGCCTTGCGGATGCCGATCTCGCGCGTACGCTCCGTGACGGACACGAACATGATGTTCATGACGCCGACCCCGCCTACGAAAAGCGAAATGCCCGTGATGAGCAGGCCCACCAGCAACACCACGCCCATGATGTTGTTGAATGCGCCCACCAGCGTGTCCAGCTTGTTGATGGAGAAGTTGTCCGGCTCCGCGGGGCGCAACTGCCGGATCTTGCGCATCTCGCCGATGACTTCGAACTCCAGGGACGCGAGCGCCTCCGGGGAGGGTGCCTTCACGGCGACGTTGACGTCCTGCTGCCTGCGATCGCCGCCGAAGGCCTTCACGTACGAGCTGATGGGCACGAAGACCTGGCGGTCGAAATTGGGGCCGCCGAAGAAACTGCCGCCCTGCTTCTCCATCACGCCTACGACCCGGAAGGTCGCGCGACCGATCTTCAGCTCCTGGTTGATAGGACTGGCGCTGCCGAACAGGCCGTCGCGGACGTCGGTTCCGATCACGCACACGTTCTTCTTGTAGGTGACATCGAACTCGGTGATGAAGCGACCCGTCTCCGGCCGCGCACTGGAAACGAACATGTGGCGTTCGGTGGTGCCGACGATTGTCACTCCCTCCATGATCTCGGAGCGGTACTTCATGTCGCGGCGGCCGTCCATGGTGGGATTGACGATGCCCCTGCCGCGCAGCTTCTGCTCGAGGAGATCCGCGTGGCGCAGCTCCAGCCCGGGCCGGTTCCGGTAGAGGAAAAAATCGTTCATGATCACCCAGGGCATACGCGATACGTATATCACGTCCGCGCCAACCGCGGAAAAGCTCTGGCGGAAGGTGTTCTTCAGGCCGTTGGCCGCCGTCATGGTGAGGATGACCGCGACGATGCCGATGATGATTCCGAGCGTCGTGAGCGCGCCGCGGGCCTTGTTGGCCCGCAGGGCCGCCAGCGCGATTCGAAACGACTCCTGGAGGTCGAGCAGTGATTTCATGGTCGATCCACTCCGGCGGCGCGAAGCCCCGGCGTTCCGCTTCAACGCGCACCGAGCGAGCGCGCCGGCGAGGCGACGTCGCTCTCGATCATGCCATCGCGCAGGCGAATGATGCGCAGGGCGTGTTCCGCGATATAGTCCTCGTGGGTGACGAGGATGATGGTCTGTCCGGCCCCGTGCAGTTCGTCCAGCACCGCCATGATCTCGTCGCCCGTCTTGCTATCGAGGTTCCCGGTGGGCTCGTCGGCGAGGATGATCGACGGCCGACCCACCAGCGCCCGCGCGATGGCCACGCGCTGGCGCTGGCCCCCGGAGAGCTCGTTCGGCTTGTGCTTCATCCGGCTCGCGAGCCCCACCCGTGCGATCGCCTCCTCGGCGCGCACGCGCCGCTCGGCTCTGGCCACGCCGGCGTAGATCAGCGGCAGCTCGACGTTGTGAAAAATGCTGGCCCGCGGAATGAGATTGAAGGTCTGGAACACAAAGCCGATCCGTCGGTTGCGTATCTCGGCGAGCCGGTACTCGGACATGTCGGCGACCGGCTGTCCCTCGAGCGTGTACATACCGGAGGTCGGAACGTCGAGACAGCCGATCACGTTCATGAGCGTCGACTTCCCGGATCCGGACGGCCCCATGATGGCAACGTACTCGTTGCGCGCGATATCCAGCGAGACCCCGCGCAGGGCGTGCACCTCGTCGGCTCCCATGACGTACGTCTTCACGACGTCCTTGAGCGACAGTGTCACGCCGCCAGCCGCCGGTGACGGATTCCTAGTGTCCCGATCCACGCGCCTGCTCCCCGCCGGATTCCACGGGCTCGTTCTTCACGGTGACCACCGCGCCGTTCACGAGGTCCTTGGAGATCGCGCGGTAGCTGCCGGTGACAACCTCGGTCCCCTCCTCCAGTCCTTCGAGAATCTCGATCAGCTCGTCGCTCTGGATGCCCGTCTTGACCTGCCTGGCCACGGCCTTCCCGTCCTCGATGCAGAACACGATCTCGACGAAGCCGTCGCGGTCGGCCGTGAAGCGGGCCTCGGCGTCCTTGCGCTCCTCGCCCTCCATGGTCAGCTGGTCGACGGTGCGGACGGCCACGCTCTGTATCGGAACGCTCACCGCGCTCTCGTTCGTCCTGGTGAAGATGTCGGCGCCGGCGGTCATTCCCGGGCGCAGCGTCTGCGGCGGATCCTTGATGGCGATCTTGATCTCGAACTCGGTCTTCTGGTCCGCCGAGCCGGCGCCGCCCACGTTGGCACTGTTGGCGATCTCGGTCACGATCCCCGTGAGCCGCTGGTCCAGCAGCGCGTCGACTTCGATCTCCGCTTCCTGCCCGACCGCGATCGAGACGATGTCGTTCTCGTCGACGTTGACCTGGGCTTCCATCTCGGAAAGGTCCGAGATCACCAGGATGACGTCGGGCTGGAACTGGGACCCGATCGCGATTTCGCCCTGCTCCTTGTTCAGATCGCTGATGGTGCCCGCCATGGGCGCATAGATGGTGGTCTTGGAGAGGTCATCGCGGGCCTGCTTCAACGCCGCCCTGGCCTGCTCCACCTGATCCCGCGCGGAGTCGTAGCGCGCTACTTCCACCTTGTGGGCCGCGTCCATGGCGTCGAACGCTGCCTGGGATTCCATGTTCAGCGAGAGCAGCTCCTGCGAGCGCTTGAACTCCTTCTCGGTCTTCTCCATGTTCTGGCGAACCAGCGTGGCATTGGCCTCGGCCGACCGCACGTTGGCCTCCGCGCTCTCGACCGCCGCGAGGTAGCGTGCCCGGTCCAACTCGACGAGAAACGCGCCCTTCTCGACCCACTGGCCTTCGACGACGGCGAGCTTCGTGATCTTGGCGCTGACGTCGGCGCTGATCTTCACCTGGGTCTTCGGCTGGATGGTACCCGTCCCGTTGACCTTCTGGACGATCTTCTGCCGCTCGACGCGCGCCGTCTGGACCTCGAGCGACTCGCTGCCGCGGCCTCGGAGTGACATCGCGCCGATCACGCCTCCGGCGACCACCACCAGGGCGGCGGCGCCGATCCAGAGGGTTTTTCTTCTCATCGTGGGGCTTCCTCCATATCCTTATCCTTCAAGGTGTTATTGATTCGCTGTCGATAGACTAGCACTACGCGAAACCGGGCGGAAGGTTGCTCCGTCGAGGCCGATGGAGTCGGCGGCACATTGCGGATTATATTGTCCGTTTTCTACCAACCCCCCAAGTCCTTTCGGGGCTCGGAATAGACCGGGGAAGAGGCGGGTGAATTGCGAAGCCGGGCACGGCGCCGCGGCGGCGCATGCCATGCCGGCGGTCCGCGGCGCGCTGTTCTTCGGGGCGGCGCGCCGCGTCCCTCTCGCCGGTTCGGATGGGCATTGCTGCCCGGAGCGTCAGAGGTCAGCAGCTTGGGCGGATGAGACCGACCACCTTGCCCAGTATCTGCACATGCGGGCCCCTGGCATCGATCTTCACGGGGCCCATCTGCGACACGAGGTAGTCGGAACCACCGCGCGTCTCGTAGCGTTTCACGGAAACCTCTCCGCCCACGCGCGCGACGACAACGTCGCCGCTCTGGACGCAGGGATCCGGTGACACCACGATCAGGTCTCCCTCGAGAATGTGGGCGTCGACCATGCAGCCGCCTTCCACCTTCATGAGGAAGTTGTCCGGGTTGTCGAACAGCGCCCGGTCCAGCAGGTAGTTCCCCGCCGGGCCCTCGCTGACCATCGCGGGGGCGCTTCCCGCCGCAACGCGGCCGCGCAGCGACATCGACAACACGCCTTCCTGACCGGACGGGCCCAGTGAATCGGGCCGGTGCAGAAAGCGAATCGCCCGCGACTTGTCCTTACCCCGGTGAATGTAGCCCTTGCGCTCCAGCGCCTGCAGATGCTGGCTCACGGAACGCGGGGACTTCAATCCCGTCGCGCGGCATATCTCCCGCACGGTCGGGGGATAACCGAAATCGCGGGTGTGCGATCCTAGAAACTCAAGAATCTCCTTTTGACGGCTCGTCAGGGGGAGTTTCTCCATGACCATTCCCTCCTTCAGCGATAACGATCTCCATGGCATCGCACACCTTTCTTCCGTCACGCAATCGAACCTTGCCCTTCACGATCGCGTGACTCCCGTCGTTCAAAGGCTCGCCCGTAAGAACGACGCGCTCCCAGGGTACGAAGACGCGCACAGAACCACTGGAGTCGAACAGTTCGAAGAAACCAACCGTTTTACCTGAACTGGACCTGTAGTCGTGGAGATTCCGGATGCGCCCGGCCAGTTCAACTGGGGTGGCGCTCGGGTGGGGATAGAACTCCATCAACGACGGTACTACGCGAAATCCGTGACGCGAGTTACCATCTTTTTTTATCGGTGGCCGGTCGGATGGGGGATACGAATGTGGAGTCCCCGACGTCTGAATGGTCTCGAAGACCATCCCCAACTGCTCGGGGGTTGCGGCCGCGGGCGCCCCTGGACGGGACTTCTCCCCGCCCGTCGGCCCGTGCTCCGCAACCGAGTCGAACGCCCCCACCCGGACAAGCGCATCGACAACATCCAAGTTAATGCCCGCTTCCCCCACCGCACAACGGAATTCATCGACAGTCGTATAGCGTCGGGTGCCACGCATACGAATGATGGCATCCGCCGCCTCGCGCGTTACGCCGCTCACGTCCCACAACGGCGCGCGGATCTTTCCCGCTTCGATGCGATGACGGCGGGCGCTGCGATTCACATGCGCGGGCAGCCACTTCCCCTCACCTTCCAGCTGCTCCCGGTAGCGACGCCGCTTGTCGCCCGCCGCGGTGTGGTCGAGCAGGCTCGCGAAGAACCGGGTTCGGTCCGTCCACTTGAGCACGAGCGACCGGTGAATCAACAGGCAGTCGGCGAGCACGCGCTGCCGGTTCTGCACCTGCGAGGCCACCCTGAGGAGACGGCCGAACCAGGCGGTGGCGGCGTCGAGCGGAACCGACACCTCCACCGTGCGGGACAGGAACTCACGGCGCAGCGCGGCCAGGTTGCCGGGCGTGTGATCCAGGAACCGCGCGAGCATCGCTGATGCTTCCGGCGCGCCGAGACCGGTCAACCGTGCAACCACGTCCCGTGCCTGGTCGTGAAACAGCACCCAGCCGTTGGTCGGCGCCACGATGCCGCCGACCAGCGCGGCCGCGGGGACCGGCGCCGGCTCGCCGCGAAAGGCCTGCATCCGCGCGGCGAGCGCCATGCCGCCGCGATCGCGCAGCAGCGCCACGAAGTGCACCAGGTCCGCAAACGACCCGATGCCGAAGTCGGGCGCGAGCGCACCGGGGCGCCCCTCGAGCAGATGAATGCCGCCCAGGTCCCCCTTCGCCACGAGCCGGTATGACTCCGTGCCGTCGGCGCGCCACTCGCCGTCGCGGGCGATCCACGCGAGCGCGTGCAGCGTGTCGATGTCGATGCGGCGGATGCCGCCCACCGGAAACGATTCGCGCGTCGACTGGATAAAATGGTCGCCGGTTTCCGCGTTGACGGTGTAGGCGAACATCCCGCGCAGCGAGCGAGGCGACACCGCGATGGTCCGCTTGGTCCGCGAGAAGCCGAACGGCAGACCTTCGATGGACGCCGCGTGCGCCACGAGTTCGCGAAACGCGGCGCTCCTGCGATACAGAGTCCCCAGCGTGCGGTTGTCCTCCGACAGTTCCCGCAGCGACGTTCCGGGGTGACGCGTGGCGATCCGGATGGCCTCCTCGCACTCGGCCGGCGGGACGGCGACCCGCCGCGACGCAATGCGCAGCGCGCGCGCCGCGGTGACGTGCTCCACCGAGGGCACATATCCGATGCTCGCGTCGTCGTAGACGTTGTTGAGCGTCGCCAGGACACGGGGCCTGTCCTCGGGCGCGATCTGGAGATCGAGGATCCGCGTTTCCCCGGTGCCGGCTTCGAAGTCGGGATCGAAGCGATCGGCGAGCGGATACGGGTCGAAGGCCGTTATGCCCAGGAGCCACGCGCAGCGCGACTGCACGCTGAGGCCCGTCGCCGGACCGATGGCGACGCCGGCCGCCCGCAGCCGCCGCACGATCTCCTCGTACTGCAGGAAACGATCCTCGATTCCGGCCCGTTCGATGCGCGCGAGCTCCCCCTCCACCGTGCGTCGCACGACGTCCGTCGCGGGGTGCGTCGTCCCTGCGTCGCGCGCCCGCAGCGCGCGATCCAGGCGCATGCGCAGCGTCGCGCGCCGCTCGCTCGAGTCATCGAACATCGCGATCGATGCCGACGGCTCCACCGACTCCTCCAGCGTCTCGAAGAGATCGGGCTGCACCAGCGCCGCTATCAATGCCGCATTCGCGTGCGCTTCCGGCATCGCGTCGAAGGCGGCCGACATGTCCGCCGCCGTGCGCATGCCGTGACCCGGGCCCGCACCCCCCATGCGCGGATCGCCGAAGACCCGCTGCTCGAACGACGCGTCGTCGCCGGTCG
>DASTOO010000330.1:0-9784 GCA_035762505.1 Candidatus Krumholzibacteriia bacterium | reverse complement strand
GCACTCAGCCCTCCCCGTGCGCGTCGATTCGCTTTCATTAATATGTCGCGTGCTGCCACCCCCCCGGCAGTGACGCCGCCCCTCTGACGTCGAAGAGATCGAGCCGTTCCAACAGCCCGAACGCGGCCACGTGGTTTCCTGCCTGCGCCCGCCGAAGGAGTGTCCATGCACCGAGTCGCTCGAGGCGGCAGGGTCAAGGCAGGCCTTGCGCCGATCACCGTCCTCGTCATCGCCACCGCCACGCCCGACGCCGCGCTGGCGAAGTCCGTCCGCTTCCTCGCCTTCAACGCTCTTCCCAACGCCGCCTACGACGCGCGCCTGGGTGGCGCCAGCCTCCGGACGATCGCCTCGTCGCAGGCGGGTTCGCTCGATTACACGTTCGAAGCCAGCACGGGCAACACCGTGTCGTTCGCTCCGGCGAACCTCTCGCCACCTCAGGCGCCGATCCTCACCACGGTCGTCCCCTCGGACGCGGACTGCGCGCGCGCAACCTGGCTGGCGAGCGGCGATCCGACCATCGTCGGGTACGTCATCTACGCGGGCACGCGTTCCGTGGCCGCGGGAGAGGCGCCGCAATACGACACCTCGGTCAACTCCGGCGGGCCGAGCGGGCTCATCTGCTCGCTCGCGCCGGGCGTGCACTATGTCGCGGTGCGCGCGATGAACTACGCGGGAGTCCTGAGCGCGTACTCCGCCGAGAGGACCGTGTCGATCCTGCCGACCCTCGCGGTGCTGATCTCGTCTTTTGTCGCCGAAATCCGGGACGCGGGGGTGAAGCTATCGTGGGAGATCGAAGCGGACGAAATCGTGCAGGGCTACCGCGTCTACCGCAACGTGGAGGGGGAACCGGCGACGGCGATCGTGGAGGACCTCCTCCCCGCACATGCGCGCGAGTTCCTGGACGAGAACGCGCACAGCGCCACGTCCTACGAATACGTGCTGGCCGCGGTGCGCGAGGACGGCAGCGAGATCCGGTCCGCGCCCGTCGCGGTCGCGACGCCCGCACTCGCGCTCGCCCTCGGGCAGAACTCGCCCAACCCGTTCAACCCGGCGACGCGGATTCCGATCACTCTGGATCGCACGACGCGCACGGTGGTACGCGTCTACGACGTGCGCGGGGCCCTGGTGGCCACCGTGTTCGACGGAACCCTCGGGGTGGGCCGCCACATGATGTCGTGGAGCGGCAAAGACGACGCCGGGCGGCCGGTGGCGTCGGGGGTGTACCTGTACACCCTCACCTCGGACCGTCGGATGCTTGCGAAGAAGATGACACTCCTCAAATGAACGGCGGGGCGCGACGCGCGACCCCGCCGTCACAACACCCCCTGGTCGATCATCGCGTCCGCCACCTTGATGAAGCCCGCGATGTTCGCGCCGTCGACGTAGTTTCCCGGTCGTCCGTAGCGCGCCGCGGCCGCCAGGCACGCCTGGTGAATGGACTTCATGATGCCCCGCAGCCGCGAGTCCACCTCCTCGCGCGTCCACGCATAGCGGAGACTGTTCTGGGACATCTCCAGCCCCGACACCGCAACACCGCCGGCGTTGGCGGCCTTGGCGGGAGCCAGAAGTACGCCGGCGTCGTGAAACTCCCGAATCGCGTCCGGCGTGCAGGACATGTTCGACCCTTCGGCCACGATGCGCACGCCGCCGCGGATGAGGTTGGTCGCGTCCCCGGCGTTCACCTCGTTCTGCGTCGCCGACGGGAACGCCGCGTACGCCCGGTGCTCCCAAAGCGGGTTGTGGCCCAGCCCCGGCTCCACGGCGGTATAGACCGCGCCCTTGAAGTTGTCGGCGTAATCGCGGATGCGCCCGCGGCGCGCGTTCTTGAGGTCCATCACCCACGCGAGCTTTGCTTCGTCGATGCCCTCTTCGTCGAAGATGTAGCCGTCGGAGTCCGACAGTGTCACCGGCTTCGCACCCAGGTGGATCAGCTTCTCCACCGTGTACTGCGCCACGTTCCCGGACCCCGACACCAAGCACGTCTTCCCCTCGATGGACTCCTTCACGTGCGCCAGCATCTCGGTAACGAGGTACGCGCACCCGTAGCCGGTTGCCTCGGGCCGGATGTGCGACCCGCCCCAGTTGAACCCCTTGCCCGTGAGCGCCGGCGTGAACTCGTTGCACAGGCGTCTATACTGACCGAACAGATAACCGATCTCGCGTCCGCCGACGCCGATGTCGCCGGCGGGAACGTCGGTGTTCGGGCCTATATAGCGGTAGAGGCCCAGCATGAAGCTCTGACAGAAGCGCATGACCTCGTTGTCGCTCTTGCCCTTGGGATCGAAGTCGGCGCCGCCCTTGCCGCCGCCGAGCGGGAGGGTGGTGAGACTATTCTTGAATACCTGTTCGAACGCGAGGAACTTGAGAGTGTCCAGGTCGACCGAGCGGTGGAAGCGCAGTCCCCCCTTGTACGGACCGATGGCGTTGTTCATCTGCACCCGGTAACCGCGGTTCACGTGGATTTCACCGGCGTCGTCATGCCAGTTCACGCGAAACGAGATCACGCGCTCCGGCTCGACGAGCCGTTCCATCACCCGGTGCTTGCGGTACTCCGGACGCTCGCCGAGCAGCGGCGTCACCGATTCCACGATCTCGTGAACCGCCTGGTGGAACTGCTCCTCACCCGGGTTCTTCTCCCGCACCATCGCCATGAACTCGGACACGAAGGTCGACATGAGTCTCCTCATTTCTGCAAAAGGGGTGAACGCGGTCCTCGATGGAGCGGACGCGACGGCAGCGGGACCGGGCGAGACGGCGTTGGGCTGAGATTAAGGGCTCCCTGTCTCCGTTGCAAGGCCTCGGGCCCTGCGTGACGCGGCCCGCACACGCCGCGCGCTTCGACTCTTCGTAAGGTCGCGGCCGGAGTTCTTCCGGCCGCTTCGACATTTTTTTTCCGAGGCCGGCGGACTTCAGCGCGACGGGCTAGGCGCTCGTCGTCGGGCGCCGCATGGCGATGACCTCGATTTCGACGAGGGCGTTCATCGGGAGCCGCGCCGCCTGGACGGTGGAGCGGGCGGGCGGGTCGTCGTGGAAGAAGCTGCCGTAGACGTCGTTCACGGCGGCGAAGTCGTCCATGCTGGCGAGGAAGAGCGTGGTCTTGACCACGTGGTCGGCGGTGAGACCGGCCGCGGTGAGGATGGCGCGGATGTTCTTCAGCGCCTGCTCGGCCTGCTCGGCGGCGTCCTTGCCGGGGATCTTTCCCAGCTCGGGGTCGATGCCGATCTGGCCGGAGATGAACACGAAGTCCCCCGCGCGCATCGCCTGGCTGTACGGTCCGATGGGCTTGGGGGCGTGGACGGAATGAAGTGGCGATTTCATCTGTCACTCCTTGTTTCGGGGGACCCGCGCGGCCTCCACTATTCGACCGTCACGCTCTTGGCGAGATTCCGCGGCTGATCCACGTCGCAACCGCGCAGCACCGCGATGTGATACGCGAGCAGCTGCAGCGGAAGCACCGTGAGAATCGGATACAGGAAGTCCAGCGTGCGCGGAATCGTGATCACGTGGTCGGCCATTTCGGCCACTTCCGCGTCACCCTCGTTGCAGATCACGATGATGCGGCCCTTGCGCGCCTTCACCTCCGCGATGTTGCCGAGAATCTTGTGATAGGCGTTGTCCTTCGGGCAGATCACCACGACGGGCATGTTCTTGTCGATCAGAGCGATCGGCCCGTGCTTCATCTCGGCGGCGGGATACCCCTCCGCGTGGATGTAGGAGATCTCCTTGAGCTTGAGGGCGCCTTCGAGCGCCACCGGGAAGTTCGCGCCGCGGCCCAGGTACAGGAAGTTCGTGTCCTCGCAGTAGCCCTTCGCGATCTCGAGGATCAGGTCGTCCATGTCGAGGATCTGCTGCACCTGGCCCGGCAGACGCTGCAGGTGCTCGATCTGCTCCTGCCCCTCGCGCTTGGACATCACGCGCAGGCGGCCCAGCAAGAGCGCCAGCAGCGACAGCACGGTGATCTGCGACGTGAACGCCTTGGTGGACGCCACCCCGATCTCCGGTCCGGCGTGGATGTACACGCCGCCGTCCGACTCGCGCGCGATGGTCGAGCCCACCACGTTCGAGATGCCCAGCACCCGCGACCCGCGCCGCCGCGCCTCGCGCATGGCTTCCAGCGTGTCGATGGTCTCGCCGCTCTGGCTGATGGCGAGCGTGAGCGTGCCGGGGTCGATGATGGGGTTGCGATACCGGAACTCGGAGGCGTACTCCACCTCCACCGGGATGCGCGCGTGCTCCTCGATGATGTACTCGCCGATCAACCCCGCGTGCCAGCTGGTCCCGCACCCGAGGATCATGATGCGCCGGATCTCGCGCAGCTCGTTGTCCGTCATGTTGAGGCCGCCGAGCTTGGCGATGCCCTCGTCGTAAACCAGACGACCGCGCATGCCGTTGGTGATGGTCTCGGGCTGCTCGTTGATCTCCTTCAGCATGAAGTGATCGAAGCCGCCCTTCTCGATCATGTCGAGATCCCAGTCGACCTCGTGCACCTGCTTGTTCGTCGTCACGTTGTCGAGCGTCTTGGTGACGAAGTGGTCGCGGTACACCGTGACCATCTCGTGGTCGTCGAGGTAGATGACCTTCTGGGTGTGCTTGAGAATGGCGGACACGTCCGACGCGAGGAAGTTCTCGTCGCCCGCGATGCCGATGATGAGCGGCGACCCGTTGCGCACGCCGATGATCTTGTCGGGCTCGCGCCGGCTGAGGATGACGAGCCCGTAGGTGCCTTCGAGCTGGAGGACGGTCTTGCGCACCGCCTCCTCCAGCGTCGTCCCGGAGGTGTAGAACTTCTCGATCAGGTGCGCGATGACCTCGGTGTCGGTCTGCGTGGTGAAGTTGTGGCCTTCCTTCAACAGGCGCTGCTTGAGGGCCGAGAAGTTCTCGATGATCCCGTTGTGGACGACCGCGATGTCGCCGGAACAATCGGTGTGGGGATGCGCGTTCTCCGTGTTGGGCTCACCGTGCGTCGCCCAGCGCGTGTGCGCCATGCCGACCGTGGCCTTCCAGGGACGGCCGTTCACGAGCCCCTCGAGCTGCGAGATCTTGCCCTTGGTCTTCTCGATCGTGAGGGTCCCGTTCTCGAGCATCGCCACGCCGGCCGAGTCGTAACCGCGGTACTCGAGGCGCTTCAGGCCCTCGAGCAGGATGGGCATCGCCCGGTTATCCCCGATATAGCCGATGATTCCGCACATGGGTCAAATCCTCCGTTCCCGTCCGCCGATTGCGAAGAATCACCACGAGGCGGCGAGCGCCTTGCGAGCCATCTTCTGGAGGGCCTCTACCCTCCCGGCGTCCGGACCTTCCACTATGACTCGGACGATTCCCTCGGTGTTCGACACGCGCAGGTGAATCCATCCGTCCGCAAACGTCGCCTTCACACCATCTTGTGTGTCGAGTGTAACAGGATTGTCCGGACGGAGCGCCCGCGAAATCCGGTCCGGCGCGAAGGTCCCTCCCAGCGGCACCTTCGCCTTCGACATCAGGAGGGGCGGGTAGCCGCGAACGATCTCGGCGAGGGTCGCGGGGCGATCCGCTAAAAGCTGCAATATCAATGCCATCCCCAGCATGGCGTCACGTCCCGCGTGAAGCCCCGGGTAGATCACGCCGCCATTCCCCTCGCCCCCCACGACCGCGCCGTCGCGGAGCATGCGATCCACCACGTGGGCTTCGCCGACCGGGGTGCGGGCGACCCTCGCCCCGTGCAGGCGCGCCACGTGGTCGATCCATCCCGACGTGGAAAGGTTCACCACCACACCGCCCTTGCGCGTCGCCAGCACCTGGTCGACCGCAAGGGCCAGCGTGTACTCCTCGCTGATCGCCTCCGCGTCGACACCGCCACTCACGAGGGCGAGGCGATCCGCGTCGGGATCGGTCGCAAAGCCGAGATCGGCGCTGCTCTTCCGCACGCAATCGGTCAGATCGGCCAGGTTCTCGGGACGCGGCTCGGGATCGCGATAGAAGTTGCCGTCGGCCGAACAGTTCAACTGGATGACGCGCGCGCCGAGGCGGTCGAGCAGTTCCGGCGCGATGACGCTTCCGGCGCCGTTGATGCAGTCGAGCACCACCGTGAACCGTCGCGTGCGGATCCTGTGCACGTCGATCAGGTCGAGTCCCAGGATCGCCTCGATGTGTTCCGCCGCGGCGGTCCGGTACGCGCGGATTTTCCCCGTACTCTTTCCGTCCGCGAACCTGAACTTGCCGGACTGGAACGCCGCGAGGAGCCTCTCACTCACGTCGCTGGTGATGAAGATGCCGCGGTGATCGAGAAACTTGAGCGCATTCCACTCGATCGAATTGTGGCTCGCGGTGACGATGATGCCGGCGACGGCGTCGCTTCGCGCGGTGATGAGCTCCACCGTGGGCGTCGTCGCGATGTCGAGATGGATGACGTCGCGGCCGGCGGCGGTGACCGCTCCGATCACCGAGTACGCGAACGATTCGCCGCTGGGGCGCGTGTCGCGCCCGACCGCGACGGGGCCGTCGGGGAGGATCGAGCAGTATGCAAGGGTGAGACGGGTGACGACGTCGACGTCGATCGTCTCGCCGACGATCCCGCGCGCGCCGGCAACGCTGAAGAGAAGCTGTTGCGACATGAAGCCGAATATAGCGATCCCGCGCCGTTGCGTCAGCGGAAACTTCACTAGGGTTGTAACGCCCGTCCGGCGGGCAACGCACCGCTGGCGGTCAACCCAACATAGTGCCATACAACGCTTTACGAAACCACCCGGAACACACGCCACCGCCCGCCGGTATCAATGAATGTGCGAACGCCCCCTGGTCCTGCACGGGGAGGGCCGCCGCCCCGGAAGGGAACGGTGAGCGATGCTTCGAAGAGTCACATGCGCGATCGCAATAGGCAGCCTCTTCGCGATGAGCTGCTCCGCGCAACATCGAACCTACGATACGGAACTCGAAGGCTCCTACGAGTACGACGAGAGCTACGGATACGACGACGTGTACTCCGACGTCGGCATGTTCGCCGAGTTGGACGTCTACGGCGACTGGATCCACGTGGGCACGTACGGCTGGGTATGGAGACCCGCCGTCTCCGCGGCCTGGCAACCGTACTACCACGGTCACTGGGCGTGGACCGAGTACGGCTGGATGTGGATCTCCTATGAGCCGTTCGGATGGGCGGCGTATCACTACGGATACTGGGACTACCACGGCCGCACGGGATGGATCTGGATCCCCGGTTACGAGTGGGCGCCGAACCGCGTTACATGGTACGTCGACGGCGGCCTCGTGTGCTGGGCGCCGCTGACGCCGGCCGGCGCGCACATCGGCGATCCGTGGACCGCACAGGGTCCGCGCTTCTGGGTCGTCGTGGAGGCGGACAACTTCACGTCGCCCGACGTGGCCCGCTACCGCGTGAAGCCCGAGAGGTTCAAGTCACAACGCGGGTCGCAACGGGAGAGCATGCGTGCGTCGAACTCGCCTCCGCCGCGGCGGACCATCGAGAAGGTCACGCGGAGCCGGGTGGAGACGGTGCCCGTTACACTGGAACGCCGGCGCGCCGCCGGACGCGAGTTCGCCCGCCCGACGCTCCCCGCCGAGCAGCAGCGCCTGGTCGAGAAGAACAAGGTCCGCATGCCCGCGAAGGCGAGCAAGGCGAAGAAGCTGCGCGGGGACCGCAGGGAATCCGCGAAGCCGAAGCAGGAGCGCGGCAAGGGAAAGGGCCGCGGGTAGGGTCGCTGGCGCCCGCCATCGGCCAGACAACGCGGGGCGCCGATCAGACGATCGGCGCCCCGTCGCCAGTACTGTTTCCTCGGCTCTGCTATTCGCCGGACGACGGCGGTGTGACCGTACTCGAGTCCGGCGGGACCGGTTCGCCGTCTTGCGCCGCCGCACGGCGGCGCTCCGCCTCCTCCACCTCGGCGTACGTGTAGCAGCGCCCCAGCTCCGTGTAGACCATCACCTCGATGGCCGGGTCGTCCGCCGGCGGCGGCTCGGAGGGGGGAACGAACAGGACGTCGAGATCCGGACTCTCGAGGAAGAGGCGCACGGCACTTCCCTGCCCGAGCGCCGCGTGCACGTTCAGCCAGTTCGCCCGGTGCTCGGGGTGGAGATAGACGAGGATCATGCGCCCCGGCTTTCCGCGCAGGCGCGAACGCACCAGGATATCGTCACGGATCCGCTCCGCCAGAACCGCGCGCCGCAGAACGAAGCTGCGCGGGAGCTGAAAAGTGTCACTCACCATCGTGGTCGTGTTCCTCCGCACCGTAATGGCGGAGACCACAAACACCAGCACTGTCGCGCCCGCCAGCAGCGGGCCCGCCGCGCGACGCACCACCGGAATGCGCGCGAGCACATCGTCCGCCGCCACCGCCGCGATGAACCAGGTGCCGATGGCGGGAACGTACAGGTGGAAGGAATGCGTGTGCTCCTTCACGAACAGCACGGGCGCGAGCAGCGCGAGAAACGCGCCCAGCCCGAAGGCGACCTCGCGGAAGCGCCTCCCGACCAGCAGATAGACGACCAGCGCGACGAGCACGATGTGCGATACCGTGATCCCGCCCGGAAGGCCGTACGGGGGAAACACCAGCCATATCTCGTAGGCGAGCGCCGTGTACGTGCGCAGGTTGTCGAGCACGTGCGCTCCGAGACTCATGACGTACGGACCCGTATCCGGCACACCCCGGACCCCGAGCGCGAAGAGGAGGTAGACGAGCAGGATCGCGGGTTGCTCCCACAGCCGGGAGCGCACGGCCCCGAAGGTCGCGCGGATGCCGTGACGCAGCGCGTGCCAACCCAGCAGCACCGCGGGTGCAGCCAGGGTCTGTTCGTAGCTCGCGAGCGCCAGCACGAGCGCCCCCGCCGCAGCAACCCGCCGCCGTCCACCACGCCCCTCCAGCGCATCGATCCCGAAGATGAGTGCGAGCAGCATGAAGGCGTTCCCGACGAGCTGCTGCACGCACGACACCCACGCCACGGTCTCGAGATAGCCGGCGTTGAGCGCAAACAGCGCCGCCACGAACCGGCTCACCGCCATGGTGACGCCCATGCGCCGCAGGAGCACGGCGACGAGGATCGCGTTCGCCGCGTGCAGCACGATCGACAACACGTGGAACGCGACCGGGTTCAGACCCAGGAGCGGCCAGGTGAGCGCGAAGTAGACCCCCTTCGTGAGCGGGCGGAACTGCCCGGGCCGGGCGTCGAAGAACCCCCCGACCGCGGAACCGATCCCGCGTGTGGCCTGCTCGATCAGGATGAAGTCGTCCTGCGCGAAATAGAACCGGGTGATGGGCCAGAAGCAGACGAGGGTCA
Source organism: Candidatus Krumholzibacteriia bacterium (assembly GCA_035762505.1). Lineage (GTDB taxonomy): Bacteria > Krumholzibacteriota > Krumholzibacteriia > WVZY01 > JAKEHA01 > JAKEHA01. The sequence continues at coordinate 520 of DASTOO010000330.1, read as the reverse complement.
GGAGAACGACGGCGGCGTCAAGGAGGATGGGGGTGGCGCGCCCGCGGGACGCGGCGGAAGGGGATGCGGGCTTTCTTTCGGCCGTCTGCCTGGGCATGAGGAGCCGGCAGTATAGCACGAAGGCCCGCCGGAGGTGACTCCGCCGCGACGGTCGGATCGGATCAACGGGGAGTAACCGGCCCGACCCGATCCCGCCGCGACGGGATGGGCGACGAAGACGCCCCCTTTTGGGCAACGAAATCTCCGGGTGTGTCTGGCATGCCCTCCGGCGTAAGCTCCCCAGGATGACCGACCGCCCTCAACGTCCGAACGCCCCCGCGCGTACAGAAGACAGTGACGAAACTCTGGCGAGGCAGGCGTGTGCCGGGAACCAGGATGCCTTCGGCGCCCTGGTGATCCGCTACCAGGCACAGGCGCGCCGGGTCGCGCGCGCCATTCTGGGGGATGCCGACGCGGCGGACGACGCCGCGCAGGACGCGTTCCTGGCCGCACTCCAGCACCTGCGGAGTTTCGACGCGCG
>DASTOO010000329.1:0-4720 GCA_035762505.1 Candidatus Krumholzibacteriia bacterium | reverse complement strand
AATCTTGCCGGACGTCGCGCGCACCGCCCAGATCATCGGAATGACCGTCATGAGCACACTGTTGGAGCTGCCGATCGAAATCCCGCTCGGGAACGGGAAGAGCAGCGCGAACAGGTAAACGGAGTACACCATGTCGAAGCGGAACATCAGGGCCACCAGCGACAGCAGCACCAGCGCCTTGATGGCGCGGTGCGACGGGCGGACCGCCTGCTGCGCGGCAAAGAACGCCCCCACCACGACCATGGTGGCGATCGGAATGACGCGCATGGCCGCGTCAACCGCGCGGTCGAGCACACGCGACGCCCGGTGCCGCCTGACTTCTGGAAGAGATTGCGTCTTCATTCCCTGTGCGCGCCGGCCCCCGGGGTCACCCGTGCAAGCGCCGTGCCCCGGGGGCGGGCCGGCTGCCGCCCACCGTCCGGTCCGGGCGGCTAGCGGCGCCCCTTCCCCGGTGCGGTTTCATAGGACTTGAGAATCGCCGCGACGTGCCCTATCACGACCTTGCTCTTCATAAGGACGGGCATGCGAATCTCGTCGTCGGTCAGCCAGACGGTGAGCCTCCCCTTCTGCGTGAACACTCCCGGCCCGCGCAGAATCGGCTCCACCACCAGGCAGTCGAACTCGCCCGCATCCACCTTCACCCGTTCGCGCCCGTGTACCTTCACGATCAGCGGGTAATTCTTCCCGTCGATGTGATTCGCGATCGCAACGGACTGGCCCACTTCCAGAGGAAGCGTGCGCACGAAGTACAGGGCCGACAAGACGTCATGCGCCATGGGCGGTATCGGGACGACCTTGTCCTTGTAGATGGCCCGATGCCCCGACTGGTCGAACTCCACCACCTCATCGCGTTTGAACTTCCCCTCGCGAATGTGCTTCTCATAATGCAGGCTGTAGAGCTCCGTCGTATCCATGTACGACTCGTAGCGGTCGCGAACCTGATAGAACTTCGAGAAGAAGTCGTTGGTGCGCGCGTCGGAAACGATCCGGTAGCACGGGCGCTCGCGGATGGTCGCCAGGTTGCGGACCTCGAGCGTCGCCTCGCCGGCGGTTATCAGCCCGTACTGCACCGAGAACACCAGCTTCTCCCCCACGCCGAACCCGACGCGCGCCGGCGTAAGAATGACCGAGCTGTCCGCGGGCAATTCGTCGGCGTACAGGGAATCGTAGAACGTGTAGGCCGAATCCCCCTTCGCGGTGGGTGACTGGCCGCTCGCTATCGGCGCACCCGCGGTCAGGCCGGCGAGCGCAACGAGGGCGGTCAGGTTCAGGCGATCCTTCATCGCGTAACGTCCTTTGCTCGGGGGAGGTGATTCACTTCGCAAGGTGGCGGTAAACATCCATCGTCTTGTACACCGTGTTGCGGTAGTCGTACCCGCGCGCACGCTCCCGCCCGCCGCGTACGCAGGCTTCACGCAGTCCCCGGTCGGCCAGCATCCGCACAATCGCGGCCGCGAGCAACTCCGGGGAACGCGCGGGAACAAGCAGACCGCTCGCACCGTCCACGACGATCTCCGGAATCCCCCCGGTGCGCGTCGCCACGACGGGAACTCCGGCCGCCTGCGCGTCCATGATCGACGTCCCGAGTCCCTCGAGGTACGAGCTCATGACGAATACGTCGAACATCCGCAGAAGATCCAGCGCGTCCTGCCGGAATCCGGTAAAGCATACCCGGTCCGCGATTCCGAGCCCGTCGGCGAGGCGCTCCAGATCCGGCCGCAGCCTGCCCTCGCCCACTATAAAGAACCGGACCCCGGGGCGTTCCGCAAGCACGCGTGCCGCGGCGCGCAGGAGATCCACCTGCGATTTGTGCGGGGCGAGTGCCGCGATGTTGCCCACCACCGGCGTCGTCCCGTCCAGGCCGAACTCGGCGCGTACCGGCGCAGGATCACGGCCCCCCGCGAACTTGTCCAGATCGATTCCGCTGGGCACCACCGCGATGCGCGAGGCGGGCACGCCACCCGCGACCAGCACCTCGCGCACCTGCCCCGAGATGGCGATGTACGCTTCGGCGCCGCGCAGGTACTTCCACCTTCCCAACGGCCCCTTCCCCACCGGAAAGTCGACGCGCCGGCTGACCACGTGCGGTGGCTGCGCCGTGAGTCCAAGCCGTGCCGTGGCAACCGCGCCGTGCGCCCGCGACGCGTGCGAGTGAACCACGTCGAAGCCCCCCGCGGCCATCGCGCGGCGCAGGGCGACGAGCCCGGCAGCGCCGGCACCCCACCCCACACGCGCGATGCCGAGCCCCGCGGCGCGCTCGAAGAGGACACCCTCGGGCGGCGCCGCCAGCGTCACCGTCGCTCCCGCGTCGACGAGCCCGCGCATCAGCAGGCGCACCTGCTCCTGTCCCCCGCGCCAGGAGCGCTCCGAGTCCACCATCAGCACGCGCGGCCAACCCATCGTCGTCACGCCGTTCCTCCCAGCACCGCGCGCAGCGCGGCGACCACGGCGTCTTCGGGAATGTCCAGGCACGGCGCGCCGAACGGACAATCCAGGCGCCGGCACGGCGAGCACGACAACCCCCACCACAGAAAGCGGTCACGCGCGCCCCCCATGTGCCACTCGCGCGGGTCCGTGGACCCGAACACCGTCACGGTCGGAACGCGCACACACACCGCCAGGTGTTTCAAACCGGAGTCGCTCGTCACGAGTGCCGCCAGGTTCGCGAGTACTCCCGTCATCTCGCCCAGCGCAAACGCGGGTGCGACCATGGTGCCCGGACCCGCCTCCACCGCCACGGCGCGCGCCACCTGCTCTTCCCCCGGCCCCCACAGCACGACCGCCCTCGCGCCCGCGGCAGCGATCGCGCGCGCGACGGCCGCGAACCGGCGGGACGGCCACGACTTCGACGGGACCGGACGCCCGGGGTTCAGCCCCACGAGGCGGCCCGCGTCCAGGGCCGCCGCTTCGACGCCGGCGGCAACCAGACGCGCCCGCGCGGCGGCGCGCAGTGCGGGGTCCACGGACAGCGCGGGCGGCAGCGCACCCGGCGCCGCCGCTCCCGCGTGGCGCGCGAGGCGACCGCCCCATACCAGCGGGTTACGCGGAACGCGAACCCCGTCGCTGAACTCTCCGCGCGGTTCACGGATCGTGTAAGCGCGGCCGCGGCCGCGGACGTCGTACCCAGCTCGCAGCGCCGCACCGGACGCCAGCGCGATGAGCGCCGAACGCGCGCTGCCGTGAAAATCCACGGCGGCGGCGGCGCCGAGCGACCGCACCTCGCCCAGGAACCTCGCCCACGCCACCACGCCGCCGCCGCGCGGGGGCACGAGCACGCGGTCGATGAAGCCGACGCCGCCCAGCACCTGGTCGAACGGGGAATCGACCACGTAGGCTGTCCTTCGCTCCGGCCGGTACTCCTTCAACGCGCGCACCGAGTCGAGCGCGGCGAGCACGTCGCCCAGCTGACGCAGGCGGATGGCGACCACCCACTCCCCGCGCGCGGTCATGAAGCCGCTCCCGCGCGCGACATGGCGAGCACGTGCGCAACGCGGTCCGCCACCATGGCGGCGGTGAGCTCGTTCAGGCAACGCGTGTGCCCGAGGGGGCACACGTGACGGTGGCACGGACGGCACGCGACGTCGATGTACGCCGCTTCGTAGGGCCCGGCGCCCGTGTAGGGAAACCACACCGCGGGCTCGCTGCTCCCGAAGATTCCCACCGTCGGCGTTGCGACGGCCGCGGCGACGTGCATCACGCCGCCGTCGCACGCCACCATCGCGTCCAGGCGCGACATCACCGCCGCGAGCTCGCGGACTCCCAGTGGCGGCGCGTAACGCGCCTCGTCGCCGACGGCGGCGCGCAGGGCGGCCGTCGCGTCCTCCTCGCCGGGTCCGGTGAAGACGAGCACGTCGGCGCCGAGCGTCCCCCGCAGCAGCCGGATGAGATCGGCGAACCCGGCCGCGGGCCAGCGCTTGACACTCCACTTGCCGCCGGGGTGCACGCCCACCACGGGTCGCCTCGTCACGCCCGCGCGCACGAGCACGTCGCCGGCACGCGAGCACTCCGCCGCGTTCAGCGCGAGGGAAGGTTTCGACGCCGGGCCGGCGACGCCGAGCGGCGCGCCGTACTGCATGAAGATGTCGGTCACGCGGCGCACCGACGGTGCGACGCTCACCGGATGCGTGTACAGGCGGCGGCGTCCGCGCCGGTCGCCGCCCACGCGCACTGGAGCCCCGGTGCTCCAGGAGAGCCAGGCGCTGCGCGGATTGGCGTAGAGGTCTATCACGGCCCGGTAACGGCGGGCGCGCAGCGCGCGGACGAGGCGCAACGCGGCGCCCAACCCGTTGCGCTGCACGTGCACCAGCGCGAAGCGGGGGTCACCGGTGAGGAGCTCCGCGCCCGGGCGGCGCGTGAGATAGTCGATCTCGATTCCGGGGAAGGACGCGCGCAACGCGTCCACCAGAGGGAGCGACAGGACCACGTCTCCGAGATAGGCGAGACGCGTGACGAGCACGCGATCGCCCGCGCCGGACAGTGCCGCGCCGCTCATGCGCGCGCCGGACCCGACGGCCCGCCGGGCGGGAGCGCGCGGACACGCGACACCACGTCGCGGGAGGCGTGCGCCTTGGGATCACCGGCGATTACGGTCTCGACGCCCAGCGCGCGCGCAACCTCGCGCTCCGGGACGGTCTCGCGCGTGTAGTCGGTTCCCTTGGCGTGGACGGCGGGGCGAAGCTCGCGCAGAACGCGCTCCACCGTGTCGTCTCCGAACAGGAGC
>DASTOO010000328.1:0-8315 GCA_035762505.1 Candidatus Krumholzibacteriia bacterium | reverse complement strand
TGATGAACGCAGTCCCGGTGTCCCAGATACGCTTCATCTCGGCCACCGACACCGCGCCGGTGGCCACGGTGTCCGCCGCCACGGAATCGTGGTGCGCGGTCGACACCGGGACGCCCTTCTGGACCAACGGGACGCCACCCGGCCGCACGGAATTCACGATGATGCCGATCAGGCTCGCGACCACCAGAACGCCGATGCCGCCGAATATGTTCGAGATGAAGGATTTCATGATAAGAATGGTGTTCGCGTGCGAACCCGGACATGCTAGCCCATGCCGGGCCGCGAATCCAGCGGTATCTAACCCCGAATGCCCCGGGCGGGTTCCCGGATCGTCGTAAGAAAATGTGCGGAATCGCCGGAATCGTTCACGCCAGCCCTGACGTTCGGATCTCCGCGGCGCACCTGCGGCTCATGTGCGACGCGATCCGCCACAGAGGCCCCGATGACGACGGATATCACGTCGCGGGAAACGCCGGTCTCGGCATGCGGCGATTGTCGATCATCGACGTCGCCGGCGGGCACCAGCCCATCTTCAACGAGGACCGCTCGCTCGCGATCGTCTTCAACGGCGAGATCTACAACCACCTCGACGTACGCGCCGAGCTGGAGCGCCGCGGGCACCGCTATGCCACCCGCGCCGACACGGAAACCATCCTTCACGCCTACGAAGAGTACGGCGACGCGTGCGTCACGCATCTGCGGGGAATGTTCACGATCGCGATCTGGGACGCGCCGCGTCAGAGGCTGTTCCTCGCGCGCGACCGGCTGGGGAAGAAGCCGCTGTACTATACGCAGCCCTCGGGAGCCGACGGCCAGCTTGCGTTCGCGTCCGAGCTGAAGGCGATTCTGGCGCTCCCCGGGGTCGAGCGCCGCGTGGATCGGCAGGCGCTGGCCGACTACGCCGCGTGGGGCTACGTGCCCGACCCACTGTCGATCTGCCGCGGCGTGGTGAAGCTCCCGCCCGCGCATTACCTCGTCTACGAGAACAACCGGGTGCGCGTCGAGAAGTACTGGGACGTGGACTACGGGCATACGCGCCGCGCGGAACCGGAGGAGTTCTATGTCGACCGCGCGCTGGAGATCCTCGACGAGGCGGTTCGCATACGTCTCATGAGCGAGGTGCCGTTGGGCGCGTTCTTGAGCGGCGGCACGGACTCGTCCGTGGTGGTGGCGCTGATGACGAAGCACACCGCGGGGCGCGTCAAGACGTTCTCGATCGGATTCGAAGAGAAGCGGTACAACGAGCTCCCGTATGCACGCGCGGTGGCGGATCACTTCCGGACCGAGCACCACGAGGAGGTCGTACGGCCCGAAGCGGAACGCGATGTCCTCGCTCTTGTGAAACAGTTCGACGAGCCGTTCGCGGACTCGTCGATGATCCCGACGTACTACGTCTCGCGGCTCGCGCGCCGTCACGTGACGGTGGCACTCTCCGGCGACGGCGGCGACGAGCTCTTCGCCGGCTACCTGCGCTACGTCGATCCGGAGTCGGTGCGCGTCGCGAACCGGTTTCCGGCGTCACTTCGCGACGCGGTGCTGGGCCCGCTGACCGGAGTTCTGCCGCCCGGCACGCGCGGCATCGATCGCCTGCGCAACCTGATGGGCGGCGCGGACGATCAGTACGTCCGTCACATGACGGGCGGGATCTCGCAGCTCCGCCGCGAGGTGTTCGAACCGGCGTTTCTGGCGGGTATCGATGATCCCGCGCGCATCGCGTCTCCGTTTCTCTCCGCGGTACGCGCTGCGGACGCGCTTTCCCGCCGGCAGTACCTCGACACGCACACGTATCTCTCCGGCGACATCCTCACCAAGGTAGACCGCGCCAGCATGATGGTGTCGCTCGAAGCGCGTGCGCCGTTGCTCGATCACGTGCTCGCCGAGTTTGCGGCGACGATTCCGGTCGAGCTGCGCATGAAGGGCATGACGACCAAGTACATTCTCAAGAGGGTCGCGGAACGGCTCATGCCCGCCGAGTTGGTGCACCGTCCCAAGATGGGCTTCGCGGTGCCGGTGGCTTTCTGGCTGAGGAAGGAATGGGCCGACCGGAGCGATGACTTGGTCAGAGGGAAGCGCGCCCTGGACCGCGGGACGTTCCGCCCCGCGTTTCTGAACCGGATCATGAACGAGCACCGCGCGGGCAGGCGCGACAACTCCACGATGATCTGGCGACTGATGATGCTCGAGTTATGGTACCGGGAGTGGATGGACTAGGCGGCCGCGGATCCGCCCGTCAGTCCTTCATCGCGTCGCGGATCCGCGCCTTTCGCTCTTCGGGGAGCCGGCCGGGGCAGCAATCCGTCGCGCGCTCCGAGGCCTCGCCGCAGATCCTCGTCAAGGCGGTGAGCTGGTGCCCGTAGATGCTGCACATTCGGCACATCATCATGTGAAAGCGCAGATGGATTCGCTCGCGCAGCGATAGACGGCGGTCGCGGGATTCGGACAGCAGGCGGGCGGTTTCGGTACAGTTTTTTCTCACCGGTGCATTACCCCTCGTTGCCGAACCAGTTCGTTTCCATGCACCGGCGCAGGCCGGCGCGGGCGCGGTGTAAAATGACCCAGAGGTTCGTCGGGGTCACGTCGAGTACCTTACGGATTTCGTCGCCGGTGAGGCCGTCGAATTCCCGCAGCGAGAACGCCCGCCGCTGGGCCTCGGGGAGTTTCGCGAGACAGCCCGACAGGACCCCCCAGAACTCGCGGTTCTCCACCAGGCTGGACGGTGACTCGTCCCATTTGGGGGAGAGATTGGGTGCGTGCTCGAGGATGGCCGCGGGCGTATCCCCGGCGAGGTCCGATTCCAGCACCTCCACCTTGTTCTTCCGGTAATGGTCGATGATCTTGTGCTTCAGGATCCCCGTGAGCCACGTGCGGAGCGTCGAACCGCCGCGGAATCCTTCCCTTGCCTTGAGGGCCGATAGGAACGTGTCCTGCACCAGGTCCGCGGCGAGGTTCTCGTCGTGGACGCGGAGAATCGCGAATCGGAACAGCGCGTCGCCGTGCTCGTCGACCCAGCTGGCGGGGTCGCGTGCCTCGTTGTCAGGTTCGACAGCCATGGGAGCCGCCATTGTACCCCGGCTGACGGGAATTGCACAGAGAGTTGCTCGCGCAACGAGGCCTGATCCGTTACAATAGGGACATGCCCCGCCGTCCCTACGACCTGGTCTGCTTCGACGTCGACGGGACCCTCGTTCGCCACCCCACCGGCAAAGTCATCTGGGAAGTGCTGAATCGCCGTTTCACCGGCGATGACTCCGTCAACGAGGAGCGCCATCGCTGGTATCGCGAGCGCAAGATCACCTATCCGCAATGGGTCGAGCTGGACGTACAGGGCTGGATCGACGCCGGTGCGACGCGCGCGGAGATCACCGACTCGGTGCGCGAGTTCGAGCGGTTCGAAGGCGCCCACGAGACCCTGTGGGAGCTCAAGCGGCGCGGCGTGCGCCTCGCGATCATCTCGGGCACGCTGGACATCGTCATCGACACGCTCTTCCCGGAGCACCCCTTCGACGACGTGTATTCCAACCGCCTGCTCTTCGATGAGCGGGGGGTACTCGCCGGCTGGAAGGCGACGCCGTTCGACCTCGAGGGCAAGCCCGTTGCCCTGCGCGAGCTGTCCGAAAGGCACGACGTGGCGCTCAATCGCGCCGCGTTCGTCGGCGACGGCGCCAACGACGTTCCGATGGTCGGCGTGGCGGGTTGCGTGGTGGCGTTCAACCCGCGCTCGCGCGAACTCGAGCGCCTCGCGACGCACGTCATTCGCGAGCCCAACCTGTCCCGGGTCCTCGAACTGATCGGCTGATATGGCAAAAAGGGAATTCGACACCCCCGAGCGCGTCATCGACGAGATCCGCGCCCTCTATTCCGACCCCGATCCCGACCTCTCCACGCGCCTCCTGCGCGAGTTGATCGTGCACGCGCTCAAGTGCCGGCGCGACGAGCTCGAGGTGCTGGATCTCAAGGTTCTCAGCCGCGCCATGGCGGAGTTCCGCTACGCGGCGCGCGTCTTCAAGCCGTACCGCGACCGGCGCAAGGTGTCCATCTTCGGCTCGGCGCGGACACCGGAGACGGATCCGTACTACCGCATGGCGGTGGAGTTCGCGGAGCGGCTCGCGAAGGAGGGCTTCATGGTCATCACCGGCGCTGCCGAGGGGATCATGAAGGCGGGGAACCAGGGCGCGGGGGCGGAGGCGTCGTTCGGCGTCAACATCCTGCTCCCGTTCGAGCAGGCCGCCAACACCATCATCGGCGACGACCCCAAGCTGATCACGTTCAAGTATTTCTTCACGCGCAAGATCTTCTTCCTGATGGAGGCGAGCGCGGTGGCGCTCTTCCCGGGCGGCTTCGGTACGCACGACGAAGGCTTCGAGACGCTCACGCTCATCCAGACCGGCAAGGCGCCGCCGATGCCGTTTTTGCTGATGGAGCTCCCGGGCGAGACGTACTGGGAGAGCTTCGACCGTTTCATCAAGGAAGAGCTGCTGGCGAGGAGGCTGATCTCCGAGAAGGACCTTCTGCTCTACAAGATCGTCCACTCCGCGCAGGACGGCGTCGACTATGTGAAGCGCTTCTACTCGGTCTACCATTCGACGCGGCAGGTGCGCGACAAGCTGGTGGTGCGGCTGGAGCGCCAGCTGAGCGACGGCGCGGTGCAGAAGCTGACCACGGAGTTCGCCGACCTCGTCAAAAAGGGGACGATCGAAAAAACGGGCCCGCTCACAGAAGAGGCGAACGAGCCCGAACTTCTGGACAAGCCGCGGATCGTGTTCTCGTTCAACCGCCAGAGCCCGTCGCGCCTGATCGAAATGGTGTGGCGGATCAACGAGCTGGGCAGCTAGCGCGTGGCGAATGCCCGCGCGTGCCAGGACTTCCCGAACGTCGTTTCGAAGCGTCCCGCGCGCAGGTCTCCGACGGTCGAGATGGTGGCGTCGAACACCGTCGTGTCGGCGTCCACCTGGTCGGCCGAAACGAGCGCCTTGAACTCCGGGCGGGTCACGCCGCGCAGCACGTTGTCCGCGTCGCGGAAATACACCAGCGAGCGGTCGAAGCCGTCGATGCCGTGCTCGTCCCGCAGCGCCTTCATCACGCGCATCATCGAGTCGGTGGAGCACCCCGATACGCCGTCCTCGAGGTAACCCGTCACCAGGATGAAACGGTCCTCGAAGATCTCGTACGCGCCGGTGACAGCCGCTCCGTGCGAATTCCACTCGCTCAGGAACCCGTCCAGCCGCTGCGTGACGCGGGCGCGGCCCGCCCCCGTGAGGGGACGCGCAAGCGGGTAGACCCACAACTTGGCATTATCCGGAAAATTGGAGAACAGGACTTTGTTCATCGAGACTCCCGATGTTTGCTCCTAGCAGAACTCGTCGAACGCTTCGACGAGCTGAAACGCGATCTCCTGGGGGCTCCGGCCCTCGATCTGCCAGCGTTCGAGCACGAACACCGGGTTGCCGTCTTTGAAGAGGGCGATCGACGGCGACGAGGGCGGGTAGCCGATGATGTACTTGCGCGCCTGTTCGGTCGCGGCGGCATCCACGCCCGCGAAGACCGTGGTGATCTTGTCGGGGCGCTTGTCGTGCTGCAGCGCGAGCTTGACGCCCGGGCGCGCCATGCCCGCCGCACAGCCGCACACGCTGTTGACCACGACGAGCGCGGTCCCCTGCTGGTTCTTCAGCACCATGTCCACGTCCTGTGGCGTCTTCAATTCGACGAGGCCCGCCTGGACGAGGTCCTGGCGACAGGGTTCGGTGATTTCCGACGGATACAGCATTGCTCCTCTTCCTCCTTAGAGATTCAACTCGAGGCGCGCGGCTTCCGACATCAACTGCGGCGACCACGCGGGCTCCCATGTGATTTCAACCTTGACCGAGGCGACCCCCTCGACCGCAGATACCTTCTGCTCCACGTCCGCGGGCAGTGTCTCCGCGGCGGGGCAGTGCGGAGTCGTCAGCGTCATCGTGAGGGTGACGTCGTTGGACTCCGAAACGGCGATGTCGTAGATCAGCCCGAGCTCCCATATGTCGATGGGGATCTCGGGGTCGTAGCACGTCTTCAGTGCGGCGATTATCTTTTCGCGCAGTTCCTGGCTCATTCGGGCTACTCCGTGGTGACGGGTGTTCCGTCGGGGCTGCGCAGCGCGGCGCGCAGGGCGTGCCACGGGAGTGTCGCGCACTTCACGCGCACCGGGAACTCCCGCACGCCGGCGAAGACCGCGAGCTTCCCGAGCGCATCCGTGTCGACCGCCGTGTCCGAATCGGACATGACGACCTCGTGGAACCTGCCGTACAGCTTCTCCACCTCCGCCAGGCTCCGCCCCTTGAGCTCGTCCGTCATCACCGACGCGGAGGCGACGCATATGGCGCAGCCGCTCCCGTCGAAGGCGATCTCGCGGATCACGTCCCCCTCCACCAGCGCGTAGACCGTCACGCGATCGCCGCACAGCGGGTTGAAGCCCTCCGCGTGGCGGTTCGCGCCCTCCAGCCGGCCGAAGTTCCGGGGGTGCTTGTGATGGTCCAGGATGACTTCCTGGTACAGCTCGCGCATGTCGCTCATGTCGTCCGCCTCATGATGCAAAGACCGACCGGACTTTGTCCAGCCCCGCCACGAGGCGGTCGACGTCCTCGCGGGTGTTGTAGAACGCGAACGACGCCCGGTTGGTGGCGGGGATGCCGTAGAAGTCCATCACCGGCTGCGTGCAATGGTGCCCGGCGCGGATGGCGATCCCTTCGCTGTCCAGGATCATGCCGACATCGTGCGGGTGGACGCCTTCCAGCGTGAAGGAAACCACCCCCGCCCGGCGCCGAGGCGTCCCGATCAGGGTGACGCCGCGCGCGGACGCGAGGGCGTCCACGGCGTAGCGCACCAGGTCGTCCTCGTAGCGGCGGATCTCGTCGAGCCCGGTCTCCGCGACGTAGTCGATGGCCGCGCCCAGCCCGACCACCGCCGCGATGTCCGGTGTCCCGGCTTCGAAGCGGTGGGGCAGAACGTTGTAGGTCGTCTTCTCGAACGTGACCGAGGCAATCATGTCGCCGCCGCCCTGCCAGGGCGGGAGCGATTCCAGAATCGACTGCTTCGCGTACAGCACGCCCGCGCCGGTCGGTCCGAACATCTTGTGGCCCGAGAAGACGTAGAAATCAGCGTCGATGTCGCGCACGTCCACGCGAAAGTGGGGCACCGCCTGGGCGCCGTCCACCAGGACGGGGACCCCGCGCTCGTGGGCGATCGCGATGATCTCGGCGACCGGATTGACGGTCCCGAGCGAGTTCGACACGTGGGTCACCGCGACGAGGCGGGTGCGATCGTTCAGCATCCGGGGGAGCTCATCCAGGCGCAAGTCGCCGTCGCGGCCCATGGGGAGCACTTTCAGCGCGGCGCCGGTCCTTTCGCACAGCATCTGCCAGGGCACAATGTTGGAGTGATGCTCCATGGCGGTGATCAGCACCTCGTCGCCGCTCTTCACCTTCGAGCGGCCGAACGACGCCGCCACCAGGTTGATGCCTTCGGTGGTTCCGCGCACGAACACGATCTCGCTCGTCGAGGGAGCATTGATGAAGGCGCGCGCCTTCTCGCGGGCGCCTTCGTACAGTTCGGTGGCGCGCACGCTCAGCGCGTGGACGCCGCGGTGCACGTTGGCGTTGTGCTTCTCGTAATAGCCCGAGATGGTGTCGATCACGCGCCGCGGTTTCTGCGACGTCGCGGCGTTGTCGAGGTAAACCAGCGGCCTGCCCTTGATCTCCTGGTGGAGAACGGGGAAGTCCCGGCGGGCGCGCGCGGCGTCGAACGCCGCCGCGGCGGCGGTCTGCTGAGGAATCTTCGTCAATCCTGCCACCTCCATCGGGCCTACGCGTTGCGTGTCTTTCGCGACCGGTCCAGCCACTCGAAGAGCTCATCCGCCAGGCGGACCTTCAGCGGCTCGACGTCGATGCGGTCGATGACCTCGCTCGCGAAGGCGTACACCATGATGTCCCGGGCCTCGTCCGCCGGGATGCCGCGCGAACGCAGATAGAACAGCGCCTCCTCGTCCGTCTTCCCGATGGCCGCGCCGTGCGTGCACTTGACGTCGTCCGCGAAGATTTCGAGCTGCGGATTCGAGTTGATACGGGCGTCGTCGGAGAGCAGCATGCAGTTGTTCTCCTGCTTGGCGTCGGTCTTCTGGGCGTCCGGGTCCACGTAGATGCGGCCGTTGAACACCCCGCGCGCGTGCCCGTCCAGAATCCCCTTGTACAGCTCGAAGCTGTGGCAGTGCGGCTTGGCGTGCCGGATGAACGTGTGGTTGTCCACATGCTGGCGCCCGCCCGCCAGGTAGAGGCCGTCGACGCGCG
>DASTOO010000327.1:0-7041 GCA_035762505.1 Candidatus Krumholzibacteriia bacterium | reverse complement strand
AGTCCGTGATCCTCGAGCTCGGTCCCGTGCTCACCGCGCTGGTCGTGGGCGGGCGCGTGAGCGCCTCCATCGCCGCCGAGCTCGGTACCATGAAAGTCACCGAACAGATCGACGCCATGGAGATCCTCGCCATCGACCCGATGCGCTACCTCGTCATGCCGCGCGTGGTGGCGTCCGTCGTCATGCTCCCGGTGCTCACCATCATCGCCGACCTCCTCGCCATCCTGGGCGGCATGCTGGTGGCGAACGCGTCGATCGGCGTCGACACCGCGACCTTCACCCAGGGGCTCCGCCTCTTCTTCTACGTGGACGACGTGATCAGCGGCATCCTCAAGGCGGCCGCCTTCGGCGGGCTCATCGGGCTCCTGGGCTGCTACAACGGCTTCCGCACTTACGGCGGCGCCCAGGGGGTGGGCCGCGCCACGATGCAGGCGGTCGTCACCAGCTGCATCTGCATCCTCATCACCAACTACTTTCTCGCCTCCGTCCTCTTCCGCGTGATCTTCTACAAGGGCGACTGACCGGTCCGGATCGGGCGGGGCACCCGCCCGCGGCGTGTGCTAGAATCAGCCGCCTGCCATGATCTCCATCGAGTGCCACAACGTTTGGAAGAGCTTCGGCCGCAAGCGCGTGCTGCGCGGGGTCAATCTCACCATCGCTCACGGCGAGACCGTAGTCGTCATGGGGCAGAGCGGCACGGGAAAGAGCGTCCTCCTCAAGCACTTCGTGGGACTCATGGTGCCCGACCAGGGCACCATCCTGGTCGATGGCCAGGACGTGGCGCGGCTCAGCCGAAAGAAGCTGTTCGAGCTTCGGATGCGCTTTGGTATGGTGTTCCAGGGCGCGGCGTTGTTCGACTCGTCCACGGTCGACGAGAACGTCGGCCTCGCGCTCCGCGAACACACCCAGCAGACCGAAGGGGAAATCCACGCCATCGTGGAAGAGAAGCTCCGCATGGTGGGACTGGAAGGGGTCGGCGACCGTTACCCGGCCGAGCTGTCGGGCGGGATGAAGAAGCGCGTGGGCTTCGCGCGCGCCATCGCCATGAACCCCGAGTGCGTCCTCTATGATGAACCCACCACCGGTCTGGATCCGATCATGTCGGACGTGATCAACACGCTCATCATCAAGCTCGCGGACGAGCTGACCATCACGTCGGTGGTGGTGACGCACGACCTCGCCAGCGCCTACAAGGTGGCGGACCGCATCGCGATGCTGCACGACGGCGTCATCATCTTCCACGGCACGCCGGACGAGATCCGCAGGACCGACAACGCCATCGTGCGCCAGTTCATCGAGGGGCGCGCGCAGGGCCCCATCGTGGTGGGGAGCAGCGAATGACCAGCCGCGGCCTCGAGATCCGCGTCGGCGCCATCGTCGTGGTCGCCGCGATCATCGCGGTCATCGGCACGATGTGGTTCCAGAAGTTCCAGGTCGGCGAGAAGCGCTACCTGTTCTACGTCGAATTCAGCGAAGTGGGCGGGCTGGTGACGGGCGACCCGATCTTCGTCAACGGCGTCGAGCGCGGCAAGGTGGGCCGGCTCTTCCTCGATCCCGATCGGGTCGTGGCGGAGATGACGGTGCGCGAGGGCGTCGCCATCCCGCGCGATTCGGAAGTGGCGCTCAAGAGCATCGGCATCATGGGCGAGCGCTTCGTGGCCATCCGGCAGGGGACGTCGGACATCTACGTGGCGCCGGGCGACACGCTGACGGGCCAGTTCCAGATGGGCTTGAGCGAAGTGATGGGCTCGGCGGGGTCGATCCTGGGCGAGGTGGAGGCGACCGCGCACCACCTGCGTGAGATCTCGGAGAGCCTGAGCGGCGCCGGGAAGCTCGAAGAGGGCATCGGCGACTTCGCCGCGACGAGCAAGAACCTCCGCAAGATGACGGAAGGAAACCGCCATCGCCTCGACAACGCGTTGATCCGCTTCGAGCGCAGCGCTACCATGCTCGACAGCCTCATCTCGGGACACTACGCGCAGATCGATTCGTCGCTCGCCGCGATCGGCCGCGTCGGCGGGCACGCGGAGATCGCCGCCGACAACCTGGCCGAGATCTCGAAGGACCTGAAGGAGATCACGAAGAAACTCCGTGCGGGCGAAGGCACCGCGGGCCGACTCCTCAACGACGACGAGCTGATCAGGCGGCTCGAGTCGACGGTGGCGGAGATGGACTCGCTCATGGAAGACATCCGGAAGAATCCAAACCGCTACGTGAAGTTCAGCCTGTTCTAGCCCATGAACGTTGTCGCCCTGATCATGGCGGGTGGCGCCGGGGAACGCTTCGGCGCCGGAATCCCCAAGCAGGTGGCGCCGCTGCGCGGCAAACCCGTGCTGGCCTGGTCGGCCGGCATGTTCGCGCGCACCGCGCGCGTATCGAGCATCCTGCTGGTGGGCCCGGCGGCGGACGAGGAGAAGCTGCGCGCGGCGCTCCCGACCGAGGTGGTCGTCAAGACCAGGGCGTACGTCGCCGGCGGCGCCACCCGGCAGGAGTCGGTGTTCAACGGGCTCGAGGCGGTTCCCCGGGGGACGACGCACGTGCTGATCCACGACGCCGCGCGGCCGTGTCTTTCCGAGGAGCTGCGCGACCGTGTGCTCGACGCGCTGGCCACGCACGACGCGGTTATCCCGACCGTTCCCGCCACCGACACGCTGGTCCACGTGCGCAACGGGCGCGTGGAATCGGTGGTCGACCGCACCAGCATAACGCGCGTGCAAACGCCCCAGGGGTTCCGGCTGGACCTCATCGTGAAGGCGCACCGCGAGGCGAAGGCGCGCGGCTTCGAGTCGAGCGACGACGGGTCGCTCGTGCTCGCGCTGGGCCAGCCGGTGATCACGGTGGAAGGTGAACGAACGAACATCAAGGTCACCTACCGCGACGATCTCGCGATCGCGGAGGCGATTCTCAAAAGGGGGGGCTGACGATGATACGAATGGGAATCGGTTACGACGTTCACGCGGTGACGAAGGGGCGCCCGCTGATGCTGGGCTGCGTCCACTTCGCCGACGCGCCGGTGGGGCTCGCGGGCCACTCCGACGCGGACGTGGTGAGTCACGCGGTGTGCGACGCGCTCCTCGGCGCCGCCGCGCTCGGTGACATCGGCGAGCACTTCCCGGACAGCGACCCCCGTTGGAAGGACGCGGCGGGCAGCGTCTTCCTCGCGCGCGCGGCGGAGCTGCTGCGCGGGCTGGGCTACGCGATCGTGAACGTGGACTGCACGGTGCTCGCCGACGTGGTTCGCCTGGGCGACCGCAAGCGCGAGATGGCGGCCGAGATGGCGCGACACCTCGGCATCGCTACGAATCAGGTCAGCGTCAAGGCGACGACGTTCGAGGGGAAGGGCGCCATCGGGCGCGGCGAGGCGATCGCGTGCGAGGCGGTCGCGGTCATCGAACGGGACGCGTCGGACGAGCGCATGGGCGAGTGGCGGGAGTCAGCGCTGTAACCGTCGGAAAGGAATCATGGCCAAGATCAGGAACGTCCGCGTGCGCTTCGCGCCCAGTCCGACCGGCTATCTGCACGTCGGCGGCGCGCGCACGGCGATCTTCAACTGGCTGTTCGCGCGCCACCACGGCGGCACGTTCATCCTGCGGATCGAGGACACCGACGCGGAACGCAGCACCCTGGAGAGCGAGCGCTCGCTCATGGAGGACATGCGCTGGCTCGGTCTCGACTGGGACGAGGGTCCCGACGCCGGCGGTCCGCACGGTCCCTACCGGCAGTCCGAGCGCCACGCGATCTACCGGGAAGTCACCGACCAGCTCGTGGCGAAGGGCGTGGCCTACTCGTGCTTCTGCACGGAGAACGAGCTCGAGCTCAAACGCGAAGTGGCCATCGCGGAGAGCCGCGCCCCGCAGTACGACGGCACCTGCCGCAACCTGACGCCCGCCCAGATCGCGCAGAAGCGCGCCGCCGGAACGCCGGAGGCGATCCGCTTCCGCGTGGGCGACGGCATGGTGCGCTTCCACGACCAGATACGCGGCGACATGGAGCTCGCGCACGAGATGGTGGGCGACTGGGTGATCCTGCGCTCCAGCGGACTCCCGACGTACAACTTTGCCGCAGCGGTGGACGATCTGCGCATGGAGATCTCGCACGTCATTCGCGGCGAGGAGCACCTGCCCAACACGCTCCGGCAGATCATGGTATATGACGCAGTGGGTGCGAAGCACCCCGTGTTCGTGCACGTGCCGCTGATCCTCGCCGAGGATCGCTCCAAGCTCTCCAAGCGCCACGGCGCCAGCTCGGTGGGCGACCTCCGCGACAGCGGCTATCTGCCCGACGCCGCGTTCAACTACCTCCTGCTGCTCGGCTGGTCGCACCCGGGGGCGAAGGAAGTGATGCCGCGCGACGAGATGATCAAATCGTTCACGCTCGACCGGATCGGCAAGGCGGCGGCGATCTTCGACCGCAAGAAGCTCCAGTGGATGAACGGCCAGTACATCCGGAAGCTCCCGCTCGACACGCTGTGCGCGCTGGTCGAGCGCCACATGCCCGACGAGCTGCGCCTGCGCTACGACGACGCCACGCGCCGCGAGATCGTCGCGATCCTGCAGGACAGCCTCGACACGCTCGCCGACCTCCCGCACCGCGCGCACATCTTCGAGGCGAACGTGAACATCGACAACGAGACGCGCGAGCTTCTCGCCGCGGAGTCCGCACGGCGCGTGCTGGCCGGCATGGTGACGCGCCTGCGCGCGTTCTCGGGCGACTTCACGCCCGAGGCGTTCAAGGAGATGATCCTGGCCACCGGCCAGGAGACCGGCCTCAAGGGCAAGGATCTGTACTTTCCCATCCGCGGCGCCATGACGGGCTCGGTGCATGGCCCGGACCTCACGCGCGTCGCGGCGGTGAAGGGGCAAGCCACCGTACTGCGTTTACTGGAAGAGGGAATGCAATGAGACTGTTTCTGATCACAGCGACGTTTGTCGCCACCACGGCAACCGGAGCGTTCGCGCATGACACCTGGATGCTCGCGGCGCCCCCGGCCGCGGACGGCACGGTGACACTTTCCATCACGAGCGGCATGGACTTTCCCCGCAACGAGTCGGGCCCCAAGGCGAATCGTGTCGCCCGGGGCGGCTGGCGGCTGGGTGGGAATGACGGGGTGCTCCCTTCCGGCACGGAAGGCGACTCCGTGCTGACGCTCCGCGTTGCGGTGAAGGGCGAGGGAACCGGTGTCGCGTACGCGAGCTTTCTCCCCCGCGACATCGACCTCGAAGAGGACGAAGTGACGCACTATATGGACGAGATCGGAGCGTCGGACGAGCTGCGCGGCGCATGGGAGTCCGCGGGACCCGGCCGCAAGTTCCACGAGGTCTATACCAAGCACGTGAAGGCCTTCGCGCGCGTGGGCGGGACGGCTGCCGACCCCTCGTGCCTCGCACCCGTCGGACTGGCCATCGAATTCGTGCCGGCGGTTGATCCCACGGCGCTGCGTGCCGGTGAGACGCTCGAGATCACGGTCTTCAAGAACGGCAGGCCGTTTCCCGGGTTCGCGGTGGGGGCGGTGTGCGGCGCGGACGGCGCCGCCACGTTGCAGCACGCCGACGCAAACGGCGTCGTCACGTTTCCCATCCACCATGCGGGACCGTGGCTCGTGCGCGGCACCGAGCTGCGCCGTAACGACGACGGAACCTGGGCGAGCGACTTCACGACGATGACTTTTACCGCCGGAGGACAGTGATGCGCGCGATTCTTTCCTCGATCCTGATGACGATGCTGCTCGCGGGAGTTGCCGTTGCCCAGCCGGGCGAGCCCACCGCGGAGACGCGCGAGGCCATGGCCCGCCTGTCGTTCCTCGTGGGCTCCTGGAAGGGCGACGCGTGGACGCAGATGGGACCCCAGCGCGAAGAGATGACGCAGACCGAATCCGTCGCCGCCCATCTCGACGGACTCGTGATCGTCATCGACGGTGAGGGCCGGCTCAAGAGCAACCCCGACAAGATCGTCCACCTCGCGTTCGCCACCATCACGTACGACCCCGAGACGAAGGGCTACCGCGTGCTGGCCGTCCGCAAGGACGGAAAGTCCGTGGACGCGACGGGCACGTTCACGGAGGACGGAGCTTTCCAGTGGGGCTTCGCCATGATGGGCGGGAGCGTCCGCTTCCTTATTCGCCTGACCGAAGCCGGCGAGTGGCTGGAGACCGGCGAATTCTCCGCCGACGGAGCCGTGTGGAAGCAGTACCTCGAGATGCGGCTCAAACGCGCGGAGTGACACGACGGCGGCCGCCATGCCGGACTCACCCGGTCTCGCGCTCTTCTTCACCACCTCGATCGCGCTCCTCGTGATCCCCGGTCCGGCCGTGCTCTACATCGTGGCGCGGAGCATCGATGACGGCTGGCCGGCCGGCGTCATTTCGGCGCTCGGGATCGCGCTGGGGAGCGTCGGCCTCGTGTTCGCGACCGCCTTCGGCGTCGCGGCGCTGATCGAGGCGTCCCCGGTCGCGTTCGACGTGGTTCGCTACCTCGGCGCCGGCTATCTCATCTACCTGGGCGTCCGGACCTGGCGGTCCCGGGACAGCGGGGGGATGACCGCGGTCCGGCCCGCGGCCTCACGCCGCCGGGTGTTCAGCGAGGGAATCGTGGTCAACTTTCTCAACCCCAAGACCGCGATCTTCTTCCTCGCGTTCCTGCCCCAGTTCGTGGACCCGGCCGGGAGCGTCAGCCTGCAGCTCGTGGTGCTTGGTCTGATATTCGTGGCGATGGGAGTCGTGACCGACAGCGCGTACGCCCTCGCGGCCGGCGCCGCCGCCGCTCGCCTGCGCGCCCACACCCGCTTGCCCGAATTCAGACGTGTAATTGTGACAACGGTTTACGTTGGCCTCGGCCTCGCCGCCGCGCTCCTGCACCGCGCTTACTAATGGGGTCACAAACTAGTAGACGCTTTGCGCGGTTGTCTCCATTATTCCCGCCGTTGAAGCACCCTCTCGCCGGGGCCCGGCCGGGAGCTCCGCGGTGGAGCGGACGGTTCGGCGACGACGCGGGTGCAGGTCTTTCTAAGTGCCGCCGGGGCGCGGGTTTCGGGCTGATCGTGGAG
>DASTOO010000326.1:0-5003 GCA_035762505.1 Candidatus Krumholzibacteriia bacterium | reverse complement strand
GCCAGCGATCCCGCGCGCGCGAAGCGCATGTCGCCCGGAAGGGTTTCGCGCACGGCGGCCTCGACGCGCGCCGGATCCATGTGCTCGCCCACGATCCGGGACCATTCGCGCGCGGCGGCGTCGTCGGCCGGGTACCACGCGCTCAAACCGATGCGGCCGCCCGCGCGGAGCACGCGTTTCATGTCGCGCGCGGCGGCGTCGGCGTCGTCCAGATGGGTCATTACGAACGCGGAGGTGACGATGTCGAATGATTCCGGCGCGAACGGGAGGTCGGGCAGCATCGCGACGATGCCGTCCGCGAGACCGGCGCCGCGCGCCATACGGAGCATGGCCGCGGAGGCGTCGGCAACCACCACCAGCGCTCCATCCCCCGCGCGGTCCCGCACGGCCCGCGCCACCGCGCCGGTTCCCGCACCGACGTCGAGGATGCGCGACCCCGGCGCCGGCGCCACCCGCTGCGCGAGAACGCGCCCGGGCGCCGCGAAGAACACGGGCAGGCTCACGCGCTCGTAGGTCTCCGCGAGGTCGTCGTAGATGCGCGCGCGCCTGAGATCCGGAATCCTCCTATTCAACCGGCTCCCCTTCGCGCAGAAGCGCCTCCAGCGACGATCGCACGTCCTCCACGTCCACCTCGCCGGTCCAGCGCTTCACGATAGTGCCATCGCGGTCGATGAGGAAGACGGTGGGCAGCACCTTCACCCGATACGCCTCCCACATCGGAGCCTCCTCGCGATCGAGCGCGATCGGGTAACCGGCGCCGTTCTTCTCGGCGAACTTCCGCACCTTCTTCGCGCGGTCCCGGCCGGTGTCGATGGCGACGCCCACGACGTCCGCGCCGCGCTCCCGGAACTCCCGGTGGAGCGCGTCGAGCGCGGGCATCGACTTGACGCACGGCTTGCACCACGTCGCCCAGAAGTCGACCAGCGTGACGCGGCCGGCGGCGCCGATCTCGAGCGAGTCCCCGGAGAGGGAGACGAACGCCGCCTTCGGCGCCGGCCCGGGCGCGAACACGTATGCGGCCGGATCGAGATCGAATGCCCCGGCGCACTTCTCGCTGCAGAAGTGCTGCGTGACGCCGTTGTACGCGCGCGACGCGACCACCTTTTCCGGCTCCGACTCGCCGTTCAACACGCACACCGCGCACAGCGCGCGTTCCTCCGGCGCGGCCGCGGAGATTCCCGCGACGAGCACCAGCAGTGACAGAACGGTAATGACGATTCGCATGATTCAGAAACCTCCCGCAACCGCGATCCCGAACGTGTCCATCCAGACCGCAATGAGACTGACGCCGACGGAGTTGCCGAACCAGCCGGCCATGGCATGGGATCGCTCTCCATCATACATGTAGCGCACGGAGAATCCGCGCCAGATGAACCACTCGGCGCCGAACGGAAAATTGACGCCGTCGTCCCACTCCGAATAGTTGAGGCTCGCGTAGGCGGAAACCGGCGCCAGCGGGAGCAGCTTGGAGACGGTAAGATAGTACGATTGCGTGCCCTCGGGCGAACCGATGCGATCGGAGCTGGTGCCGAGGAACAGCGCGGGGACGCGATCCGTCTCCGTCAGGAGGAACACGGTGGCCAACGGCCCGACCTCGCCCACGACGGGATTGTACTCGATCCCGATCTGCGCGCGCGGATGGACGCGGTAGTTGGCGGTAAAACGCCAGCGCGGCCGTTCGATGTCCGTATCGACGTAGCGGCCCGAGAACGTCCAGGTGGTATGGATGCCGCTCCCCCGGAGCGGCGCGCCTTCGCCGGGTCACCCGCTTCAGGTGGGGGCGCTGGACGGCGGTCCAGCCAGGGCGGGGACCGCCAGCGCGAGAAGAAGAAGTGCACTCACGGCGCTACGATTCATTCCGGATATCCTCCGCCGAAGTCTAGAAGGATAGCTGAACGCCGAAGAGCCAGTTGCGCCCCGGCATGCGGTAGCGCGCGAGCTCCTCGTACTGTCGGTCGAGCAGGTTGTTGCCCTTGACGGTGAGGAGCCAGGCGCCGTTCAGCCGGCACTGCACGGCCCCGTTGAACAGCCAGTACTCGTCGGGAGCCTGGCGCGGATAGAGAAACACCTCGTCGATGCTGCTGCGGTAGCGCCCGTCGCCGTGCAGCGTCCACCGGCCCAGTGCGAGATCCGCGCCAAATCCGCCGGAGTACTTCGGGCGGTAGGCGAGCAGGTCGTCGGTGCGGTCGGGCGACGTGTCGCGCGCATCGAGCCGGGTGAAGTTCGCGGTCACGGTGAGCGAGCGCCAGCGCGAGCGCAGCGTCGTCTCCACGCCCTGCATGAGCGCGCTGTTGAGGTTGCGAACCTGGTAGATCGTGTACGGGACCCCGAGTTCCGCCGAGATCTCGATCCAGTAGATCATGTCCTCGTACTCGTAGCGGAACGCCGCCACGTCGACGTCGAATATCGCCGCCGGCGCCCAGCGCACGCCGCCCTCGTACGAATTGACCAGGTGCTCTGCGTCGAGATCGGGGTTGGGGACGAACGCCACCCCGCCGCCCAGTTCCTCCTGCAGGAACAGCTCGGCGATGGTGGGCGCGCGAAACGCCTGGCCGTAGAGGGCGCGCAGCGAAACCTCGGGCGTCGGCGTCCACACCATAGCCACCTTCGGGCTCAACTGGTCCAGGGTGCGGCCGCCGACCAGGTGATTCCAGTCGTAGCGCCCGCCGATCGTGGCGGCGAGCGAGTTCAGTATCGTAATGTCGTCCTGCGCGAAGACGGCGTAGTTGTTGATCTGGCGGTCGCCGTACACGATGGAATCCGGCGACGACTCGACGTAATCGAGCTGCACGTCCGCGCCGAGCACCACGCGATTGCGCCCGCCGAGGCGCGTGTCCACCTGGAGGATGTTGCCGATCTTGTCACCGTCGATGTTGGTCTTGAGGCCGAACGGCTCGTTGCCGGGAATCGTCCCATCGGGGTCGTCTTCGTTGAAGTACGAGTCCTGCTCGTGATGGTAGTAGTACGCCCGCATCGAATACTTCGTGTCCGTTCCGCTCAGTCCCCAGTAGTGCAGGTCGGCGCTGTAGTAGTTCTTCTCCTGGCGGTCGTCGCGGTACGCCTCGCGCACCTCCAGGGGCTCCGCGGTCGACACCCACGCGTGCGGGTACTCGTTGTCCGAGTTCCCGCCGCCCAGCGTGAAGTCGAGATTCCGCTCGGCACTGATGTCGTAGAGTATCTTCCCGTAGAGATCGTAGAACTTGTATGCGGTGTTCTGCGAATACCCGTCCGATTCCTTGCGGCTCGCGCTGACGAGATAGCTCAGCCGCCCCGTCTTGCCCGAGTAGTCCGCGACCACTTCGCTCTGCAGCTTGCTCTCGTCGGTATAGCGGATCTCCGCGGGCGCCTGCTCGAAGAACCCGAGCTTCATCTCCACGCGCCCCGCGGAGGCGTAGTCGGGCCGGCGCGTGATGACGTTGATCACGCCGCCCATGGCGGTCGAGCCGTAGAGGCTGGAGAACGCGCCCTTCACCACTTCGACGCGGTCGACGAACTGCACCGGCACGAGGCTCCAGAAGGCGCCGCCCGAATCGGAGGTGAGCGCAGGGCGCCCGTCGATCAGGAGGAGCACGCGGTTCCCGACGCCGCCGCCAGCGACGTCCGAGCTCCCGCGCAGCGAAATGGACTGCACGGATATTCCGCCGGTGGAGCGGAACGCGGTGAGCCCCGCAACGTTCTCGATCGCGCGATCGAACGTCACCGGCACCTGTCGGGCCATCTCCTCGCCGGTCACCACCGAGACGCTGGCCGGCGCCATGCGCGCGGTCTGCTCCACGCGCGACGCCGTGACGATGATCGGGTCCGCCTCCAGCATCACGGGGTCGAGCCGGACCTGCACGCGCGTGGTGTCGCCGGCGGAGACGACCACGGGCTCCAGGCGGAACGTCGCGTGGCCGATGCGCGAGATGACGAGCGTGTACCTGCCCGGCGGGATCATGTAGAGGACGAAGCGGCCGCGCGTGTCTGTGATGGTTCCGCGCGCGATGGAATCGACCACGACATTGCAGAAGGTCAGCACTTCGCCCGTCTCCGCGTCGGTCACCAGGCCGGTGATCGCGCCGGGTGACGGCGTATCCTCCGCGCGCGCGGATGCGGCCAGGGCCGCACACGCGGCGGCCGCGAGCATGACAACGACGGCACGAACGGCCGCCATCCGATGGCTCCACCCTCGCATGAAATTGATTGTCCTCAGGGGACGAGGGTCAGATCAGCCACGATGTCGACTCCGGCCGTGACCTGGTCTTTTTCAACCGTGACCGACTGCGGACCCGGCGCTTTCGCAACGGGCGGGTCGCCCGGCTCCATGCCGAGGCTGTCGACGTACGCCCAGTAGATGCCGATGGTGCGGGCTCCCTGCGGGTTGCCGGGATCGCGCCAGCCGACCACGACCGCGGCGTACGTGCCGACCTCGAGCCCCGAGAGGGTGTAATCGTGGGTCGGAAAGTCCGTCGCCGGGTTGAGCGGGGTGGTGAAGCCGTCCGGCGCTCCGGTCGGCGGATACTCGGAGAACACGGAAATCTGGATGTTCCCGTTCGCCGGCCACGTTCCAGCGATGAACGTGACCGTACCGGAAACGCTCCCGGTGTCCCGTACCACTGTCGTCGAATCATCGTCGCCGCATCCCGCCGACAACGCAACGACGGCGGCGAGGACCGCGGTACGGAAGGATAAAAGCCGTTCCATGGCAGGCGTCCTGTGTTAGGGTCGCGGTTGAATGGTCGGGAGGCCGAACTCTGAAAATAAGTCCTTGAGTTGCGATTCACGACCATGTAGTTTTAGTAAGATTTGTGGAGTAAACCACGCTCTACCATGCCCGGTCAAGAGACGAACTCGCCCGATACCCAGTGGCTGACCCTGACGGAGGCCGCGGACGCCCTGCGAGTCCACCCGACCACGCTGCGACGGTGGGCGGACTCCGGCCAGGTGCCTGTATTTCTCACGCCGGGCGGGCACCGGCGGTTTGCCGTCTCCGACGTCAAGGACATCGCCGCGCGGCGGCACTC
>DASTOO010000325.1:0-5407 GCA_035762505.1 Candidatus Krumholzibacteriia bacterium | reverse complement strand
GAGTGCGCGTGCGGTGAGGGGGCCGGCGACGCGTACCTGCATCTCATCCAGGGAAAGAAGATCCGCGAGCTGGTGGTGCCGGCCTCGTCCGCCGCGGAGACGGGCCGGATGCTCGCACCGCACCTCGGCACGCCGTTTCTTACCGCGCTGGCGGACGAGGAATTCTCGCCGCGCGCCGCGCGCGCGGCGCTCGCCGAGCAGTTCGGCGCGGAGGCGGAGGCGCTCGCGGGTGCGCTCACCGCGGGGGAAACCGCGGTGACGGGCGCCCTCATCCGCCACTGCCTGCGCCTGCGCGGCGGCGCGCTGCCGCAGGTGGTGGGCGTCGCCCGCCTCGGCGCCGCGCCGTTCCTGTCGCTGGACGAGGAGACCATCGCCAACCTGGAGCTCTTCGAGCCGCTGCGCGGGGGCCTCGAGAACGCGACGCTCCTGCGCACGCTCGACCGCACACTCACTCCCATGGGCGCGCGCGCGCTGCGCCACTGGATCCAGCGCCCGCTGTGCGATGTGGCGCTCATCGACGAGCGCCTGGACGCGGTGGCGCTCGTGCACGGGGATGCCACCCGGGCGGAGGCGCTGGTGCGCGGGCTCAAGGGAATCGCCGACGTGCAGCGCCTCGCCGCGCGCATCGCCTCGCGCAAGGCCATCCCGCGCGAGCTGCACGCGCTGCGCGAGTCGCTGGAGAAGATCCCGGCGCTCCGGGGGGCGGTGGAAGGGTGTGGTGCGGCGCTGCTCGAGCGCTCCGGCGCGATGCTCGGTGACCACGCGGCGCTGTGCGGCGAGATCGCGCGCACCATCGTTGCGGAGCCGCCTTCGCACCTGCGCGACGGGGGTGTGATCCGCCGCGGGTGCGACCCGGGTCTCGACACACTCATCGACGAGAGCGAGGCGGCGAAACGCTGGATCGCAGGGTTGGAGTCCCGCGAGCGGGAGCGCACGAAGATCGCCTCGTTGAAGGTCGGTTACAACAAGGTTTTCGGGTACTACCTCGAGGTGTCGAACGCCAACGCGAAGGCTCTCCCTCCCGATTACGTGGCGAAGCAGTCCCTGGTGAACGGCCAGCGCTTCTTCACGCCCGAGCTGAAGGAGAAGGAGGACCTCATCCTCCATACCGAGGAAAAGCGTGTGCGCGAGGAACAGCGCGTCTTCGACACCCTGTGCGCCACGATCGCCTCGCGCGCCGCGGCCCTGCAGCGCACGGCGGAGGCGATGGCGGCGGTCGACGCGGTCCAGTCGCTGGCGATGGCGGCGCGCGCGAACGGCTACCGGCGGCCCCTGGTGGATGCGACGCTCGAGCTCGAGATCGTCGGCGGACGCCATCCCGTGCTGGAGTGGGTCGTTTCCGAGGCGTTCGTGCCCAACGATCTGGACCTCGACGTCCAGCGGCGCCAGTTCGCGCTGATCACCGGACCGAACATGTCGGGGAAGAGCACGTTTCTCCGCCAGACCGCGCTGATCGTGCTCATGGCGCAGATGGGGTCATTCGTGCCCGCCGACCGCGCGCGCATCGGCCTCGTGGACCGCGTATTCACGCGCGTGGGCGCGAGCGACCGGCTTTCGCGCGGCGAATCGACCTTCCTCGTGGAGATGAACGAGACGGCGGCGATCCTCCGTCACATGACGAACCACAGCCTCGTGATCCTCGACGAAATCGGACGTGGCACGTCGACCTACGACGGTCTCTCGATTGCGTGGGCGGTGACGGAGCACCTGTTGCAGGGCGCGGTGGCGCGTCCGCGCACGCTGTTCGCGACCCACTTCCACGAGCTGACGCAGCTGCGCAGCTCGTACCCGCGCCTCGTGAACCTCAAGATCGCGATCCGCGAGTGGGAGGGCGGGATCGTCTTCCTGCGCAAGATCGTCCCCGGCACGAGCGACCGGAGCTTCGGCATCCATGCGGCGCGCGTGGCGGGACTCCCGCCGTCCGTCATTCGCCGCGCCGAGGAGATCCTCGAGTCGCTCGAGCTGCGCCGCAACCTCGTGGCCAAGGGCTTCGATCTCGGCGGGTCGCGCGACCAGATGAGCCTGTTCGCGCCGCCGGCGGCGCAAGAGGAAGCGCCGGACGACGACCTGCGCCGTCGCATCGAGGCCTTCGACGTCGACGGTTCCACGCCGCTCGCGGCACTCCAGTTCATCCGCGACCTGAAAGACCGCCCGCGCTAGCCCCCCTTTCCGGTTCGTCTCCGGCACGATTCACCGCCACGGGAAACCGTGGTCCGTGAATTGCTTACCTGCCAGCGGGGGCTGCGCGCGAACGGGCGGCACTTTCTGCAGTGCCCTGAGCGGGACTTGTAAGCGGATGAAAAAGAAAAAGATACGCGTTGCCATCCTGGGTGGCGGCGAGGCCGATCTCTACGTCATGGGCGAGTTGCACAAACTCCGCGACGTCGAGATCGCATTCGTCTACGACCGGTACCCGGCGGCGGTCGCCGTCGAGATCGCGGAGATCCTCGGCATCCCCCGCGTGACCAGCCCGGAGGGGATCGCGGCGCACCTTCCCATCGACGTCGCCATCGCCGGTGAACCGCGGGACCGCTTCGCGCGTGAGATCGAGGAGCTCGCCGGGGCGGAGGTCGTCGATCACACCGTGGCCCTGGCGCGCCTGTGCCGCAAGGAGCGGCCGTCGCCGGCAGCGGCCCCGCGCGAAGACGTTCCGTACACCATCGACGACGCCATCGAGGGATTCGAGCGGCTCTTCGATCGCGCGCGCCTGCTGAAGTTCCTGCTGGACGTCGCGGTGGAGACGACGGGGGCGTCGAACGGATCCATCATGCTCTACTCGCCGGAGGCCCGCGAGTTGTTCATCGCTCACGCCACGGGGTTGAGCGAACGCGTGATCAAGAACACAAGGCAGAAACTCGGCGAGGGAATCTCCGGCTCGGTGGCCGCGGAGCGCAAGGGCAAGCTGATCCGCGAAGCCGCGGTGGGGCGGGCGTATACCTCGCAGCTCGATCGCGTGAACATCGGCTCGGCGTGCTCGGTGCCGCTCGTGGACGGTGACCGGCTGCTCGGCGTGCTGAACGTCTCTTCGACGCCGAGCGGCCGCGAGCTCGGCAAGGGCGACCTCGACACGCTCGAACGCCTGAGCCGGCGCATCGCGCGCGTGCTCGCGGAGTCAATCAAGCTGCAGGAACTGCAGGTGCGCGCCGGCGAGATGGAACTGCGCCAGTCGGTGGGGGAACTCGCCGACGGCCCCGGCTCGACCGCCGAGCGGTTCTCGCTCCTCGCGTCGCTGGTGTGCGAGATGACCGGCGCCGAATCCGTGGAAGTGTTCGTCAGCACGAGCGGCGGCGAATGGCTGGTGCTCGGCGGATCGAGCCGCCGGCTGACCGCGGAACCGGACATGGTGCGTCTCGGTCGCGGCGCCCTTTCGCGCGCGTACCTCGAGCGCCGCGCCATCGTCCTCACCGAGCCGGTCGACCCGCAGAGCGAGGCGCTGGCGTCGTCGTTCGCGTTCGTCCCGCTCGTCCTGTCCGAAATCCTGGGTGTCGCCGTGTTCGAGTTCTCCGACCGCCACCGCCTGGACGAGTTCCTCGCCGCCAAGGGCTCCATCACGCTCGAGCTCTCGCGCTTCATTTCCTCGGAGCGGCGTGAGCGGAAGCTGCACGCGGAGCTTGCCTCGCTCGCGAAGATCTCCGACGCGGTACCGGCGGTGATCTCGTGCCGCTCGCTCGACGAGCTGTGCGAGACCCTCGCGCGCAGCCTGGCCGACGCGCTGGCGTGCGAACGCGTCTCGGTGCGATTGCGGACCTCGCAGGACGCGCCCTGGACGGTGTTTCGCCACGACGCCGCGGGGCGGCCGGACCCGGACTGGCCCGCCGATGACGACGAGCGCTTCGCGCGCCTCGTGCGCAAGCGGGAGGCGTTTCAGCTCGCGTCCGTCGACTTCGCGCCGGCGGCAGGACGCGCGCGCGCCTTGCGCTCCATGCTCGCGGTTCCGGTGCGTCACGGCGATGAGCTTCTGGGAGGAATCCTCGCCTACGACAAGCGGCAGGGCACGGCGGTGGAGGAGGCGACCTTTTCACGCCACGATGAGGCCGTGGTCGAGCAGACGCTGGCCATGGCGCGTCCGGTGGTGCGCGCGCTGGCGACACCGGGCGCCGAGGCCCGGCCTTCCTACGACGACGTGCTGGCGGGAAACTCGCATCGCCTCGCGCGCATGATCGATGCCGAGACGGCGCGTTCGGATCGCTACCACCTTCCGTTCTCGCTCCTTTTCATCCGCGTCCCCGTGCTGGAGGAACTGTTCCGGGGCGACGAAGCGCGCGCGCTGCGTATCGCCGAGGAGATCCAGCGGGGATTCCGCACACGCACCCGGAACAGCGACTTCGGCTGCTGGATCCGGCGCGACGCGTATGCGCTCCTCTCACTGGAGGGGACGCGCCGCATCAAGTTCCTGATCACGCGCCTCGTCGCCTACCTGCAGAAGGATTTCAGCGCGGCCGGCATCGGCGACGCGCCGGTCGAGGTAGCCGTCGGTACGGCAACTTACCCCGGCGCGGCGCGGACCGCCGAGGCTCTCCTCGAAGAGGCCGAGCGCGCCGCGCGTGCATACCCGGCCGACTGACCGGGGTTATCCCCACAATTCAGCCCCGCGCGGGGAAGCTTTCGTTGCCCGGGCCGCAGGCGCGTGCTAAGGTGTTCCCCGAAAACACGCGATGAGGACTGCAAATGCCTGTCATTAGAACACTTCCAGACGACGTCGCCCGGCGGATCGCCGCCGGCGAGGTGGTGGAACGGCCGGCGTCGGTCGTGAAGGAACTGGTCGAAAACGCCATCGACGCGGGGGCGCGCGCCATCACGGTGAGCACCGTGGGCGGCGGCGAGGCCCTGATCGAAGTGCACGATGACGGGTGCGGGATGTCGCGCGAGGACATCGCGCTCGCCCCGCGGAACTTCTCGACGAGCAAGATCCAGGATGTGGACGACCTGCACCGCATCACCAGCTACGGATTCCGGGGCGAGGCGCTGGCGAGCATCTCGGCGGTGTCGCGTTTCGAGCTCACCTCGAGCGATCGCACGGACGGCGAGGGGTGGCGGGTGCGCGTGGAAGGGAAGGCGATCGTCGCCGCCGAGCCGGCGCCGCACGAGCGCGGCACGACGGTGCGTGTGCGCGACCTCTTCTTCAACACTCCCGCGCGCAAGCGCTTCCTCAAGTCCTCGATCACGGAGCGCAAGCGGATACTCGAGACGATCGTGTCGTTCGCGCTCATCCTCCCCGAGGTGGAGATCCATTTCATCGACGACGGGCGCCACGTCCTCGATCTCCTGCCGGCGCCGGGCTGGCGCGAGCGGGTGGCGGCGGTGCTGGGCGCGGCGCCGGTGGTGACCACCGCCTCCGACGTCGGCCGCACCATCCCGGTGGACATCCTCGGCCGCGAGCTCGGCTGGCGGGTCGAGGCGCCCAAGC
>DASTOO010000324.1:0-9023 GCA_035762505.1 Candidatus Krumholzibacteriia bacterium | reverse complement strand
TAGACCAGTGAGCTGTTACGCTTTCTTTAAATGATGGCTGCTTCTAAGCCAACATCCTGGTTGTCTGTGTAACTCCACATCCTTTTACACTTAGCCTTCACTTGGGGACCTTAGCTGGTGGTCTGGAGTGTTATCCTCTCGCCCGCGAAGCTTATCCCTCGCAGACTCACTCCCGCGTTAATGTAGACGGCATTCGGAGTTTGAGTGGGTTTGGTAGGGTTGTAGCCCCCCTAGCCCAATCAGTGCTCTACCTCCGTTACACATCACGCGAGGCTGTTCCTAAAAACATTTCGGGGAGAACCAGATATCTCTGAATTTGATTGGCCTTTCACCCCTATCCACAGCTCATCCGCCAAATTTTCAACTTTGGTCGGTTCGGTCTTCCACGCACTGTTACATGCGCTTCATCCTGGCCATGGATAGATCATTCAGCTTCGGGTCTTATCCGTGCAACTAGTCGCCCTATTCAGACTCGCTTTCGCTACGGCTCCGCGCATTAATACGCTTAACCTCGCTACACAGATAAACTCGCCGGCTCATTATGCAAAAGGCACCCGGTCAGACTTGCCCGGACCCGAAGGTCCAGGGTCGTCCTCCCAGCGCTTGTAGGCACATGGTTTCAGGTACTATTTCACTCCCCTCTCGGGGTTCTTTTCACCTTTCCCTCACGGTACTTGTTCACTATCGGTCGTCGGTGAGTATTTAGCCTTGGGAGATGGTCCTCCCGGATTCCCACAGGATTTCACGTGTCCCATGGTACTTGGGTGCCTGTTCGAGAGAGAACGATCGGCTTTTGTCTACAGGACTAGCACCTTCTGTGGTCAGACTTTCCAGACTGTTCGACTAGCCGTCGCCTTTTTAACTCTCCGATCCTCGCAGCACTCGGATCAGAACAGGTCCCGCTACACCCGCTGCACAACGCTTGCTGGCTTACATGCAGCTGGGTTTAGGCTCTTTCCCTTTCGCTCGCCGCTACTCAGGAAATCGAGGTTTCCTTCTCTTCCTAGGGTTACTTAGATGGCTCAGTTCACCCCGTTAGCTCGCGTTCGACTATGGATTCATCGACGCGTAACACGGTTTTGCCGTGCTGGGTTGCCCCATTCGGAAATCTCCGGATCAACGGTTGTGTGCACCTCACCGGAGCTTATCGCAGCTTACCACGTCCTTCATCGCCTACCGACGCCAAGGCATCCGCCATGCGCCCTTAGTAGCTTTACTCAATAGCATCTAAGGAAGATACCGCTCTCTTACCCATGCAGAATGTCAAAGAACGTATTCTGGCTATTGCCAGCGAATCCTCTAAATGGTGGAGATAACCGGGCTCGAACCGGCAACCCCCGCCTTGCAAAGGCGGTGCTCTCCCAATTGAGCTATATCCCCGAAACCTTAGAGAATCGTCTCCAGAACCTGGTGGGCCTAGGTAGACTTGAACTACCGACCTCACGCTTATCAGGCGTGCGCTCTAACCAACTGAGCTATAGGCCCGATAAGAATCTCGGTTCACTTGGAAACCAGAAACGAACGAGTAGTGTGGTGAGCCGAGTAATCGGCTTGTCGACCTAGGAGTGTGACTTCGGTGATCTTGTGACAGATCCCCGTCGTCATAACTCTCCCTAGAAAGGAGGTGATCCAGCCGCACTTTCCAGTACGGCTACCTTGTTACGACTTAGTCCCTCTCACCAAGCACACCTTCGGCGCTTTCGCCCCTTGCGGGTTCGTACGGCGACTTCGGGTGCACTCGACTCGGTTGACTTGACGGGCGGTGTGTACAAGGCCCGGGAACGTATTCACCGCAGCCTGCTGATCTGCGATTACTAGCGATTCCGACTTCATGCAGTCGAGTTGCAGACTGCAATCCGAACTGAGACCGGCTTTTTGGGATTCGCTCACTCTCGCGAGTTTGCAGCCCTCTGTACCGGCCATTGTAGCACGTGTGTAGCCCGGGACGTAAGGGCCATGATGACTTGACGTCATCCCCACCTTCCTCCGGTTTATCACCGGCAGTCTCCCTAGAGTGCCCAGCTTAACCTGATGGCAACTAAGGACAAGGGTTGCGCTCGTTGCGGGACTTAACCCAACATCTCACGACACGAGCTGACGACAGCCATGCAGCACCTGTGCAACCGTCCCGTGAGGGACGGCCCGTGTTTCCACGAACCTTCAGCTGCATGTCAAGCCCCGGTAAGGTTCTTCGCGTATCATCGAATTAAACCACATGCTCCACCGCTTGTGCGGGCCCCCGTCAATTCCTTTGAGTTTCAACCTTGCGGTCGTACTCCCCAGGCGGGGCACTTAATGCGTTAACTGCGGCACGGAAGGGGTCGATCCCCCCACACCTAGTGCCCATCGTTTACAGCCAGGACTACCAGGGTATCTAATCCTGTTTGCTCCCCTGGCTTTCGCTCCTCAGCGTCAGAACCGGTCCAGAAAGCCGCCTTCGCCACTGGTGTTCCTCCTGATATCTACGCATTTCACCGCTACACCAGGAATTCCGCTTTCCTCTCCCGGCCTCAAGCTCCACAGTATCGAAGGCGTTCCCACGGTTGAGCCGTGGTCTTTCACCCCCGACTTACAGAGCCGCCTACGAGCTCTTTACGCCCAATGAATCCGAACAACGCTTGCTCCCCCCGTGTTACCGCGGCTGCTGGCACGGAGTTGGCCGGAGCTTCCTCTGGTGGTACTGTCATGCCACTCGGGTGTTAACCGAATGGTTTTTCATCCCACCTGACAGGGTTTTACGATCCGAGAATCTTCATCACCCACGCGGCGTCGCTCGGTCAGGGTTTCCCCCATTGCCGAAGCCTCTCGACTGCTGCCTCCCGTAGGAGTCTGGGCCGTATCTCAGTCCCAGTGTGGCCGACCACCCTCTCAGGCCGGCTATCCATCGTCGCCTTGGTAGGCCGTTACCCCACCAACAAGCTAATAGAACGCGGGACCATTCCGGAGCGGAAGCTTATAAATAGAGGCCTCCTTTAACCACGATATCATGAGATCCGTGGCATCATGCGGTATTAGCAGCCCGTTAGAGCTGTTATCCCCCACCCTGGAGCAGGTTTCCCACGCGTTACTCACCCGTTCGCCACTTTACTCGCGCCTCCGGGTTACCCCTTCGGCACTTTCACGTTCGACTTGCATGCCTAATCCACGCCGCCAGCGTTCGTTCTGAGCCAGGATCAAACTCTCCGTTGTAGAAGATTTTTAATCCTTATCGATCAGAAACGGGTCCGACGAATGCGTTAATCGGCCACCGCTCTCCTCACGGAGACCGGCACCGACCGCGTGCATTCGAGGAACCTGTTCGATTCGAAAAAATACTTAAGACCACAAGCAAACGCATCACCGCAGAAGCGGACGATGCGCGCTTGAAGCCTCAAACCGAATTAACTCAGGCTCACGCACACTACTCGAATTTTCAAAGATCGTGCGGACAGGAATTGCTTCCATGCCCGGAGGGAATTCTATCCGAGATCAAGAGATCCTATCGGTATGAATTCGCTGAGGTAACGGCCAATATATCCGAGGTTGGGGCGAAGTGTCAACGAGGAATTTTCAAGAATCTTTGCATAAACGGTGCCGGTCAGGCTGGGCGGGTATCCGATTGGCGCCACACCAGTTGCTCCTTACTCCGCCGTGGCTTCGGGGCCGAGGGCGTCCGCCAGGGCTCCCGCGGCGACGCGGTGGCCGGCGTAGTTCCAGTGCCCCCAGAACAGGCCCTCCCCACCGGCACGCGCCGCGGCCGCGAAGCGCCCCGTCAGCGGCACAAAACCCGCACCGGCGGCCTCCGCCAGCGCGGCCAGGTCGCAATCGAAGAAGCCGGGGTCGAACGACGGATCCCGGGCGCGCAGCGCAGCGGTCGACGCGTCGTCCCGCACCGGCGGCACCGCCATGATCCAGAGCTTCACCCCGCGCGCGGCGCACCCACGCGCCATGTCGGCGAGGAGCGCCTTGTTCACACGATAGTTCTCGAGAAAGGTGGAGTCCGGGCGGGCGGTGCACAACGACAGAGCACGCGTGATGGTGGCGCCGGCGGAGCCGGCGTGGCCCCCGCGCGCCGGCGCACGCCGCCAGACGTTGTAGCGCTCCGCCACTAGCGACACGAGCGCGGAGCGCTGCTTCAGAGGATTCAGACGCACGCGCGTGCGGTACGCGGCGCTGCGCGCAAAACCGGTGTCGACCCGGATGGAACCGTCGGCGCCCAGGCTCGCGTACGGGCGCAACTCGGCCGTCGCCGTGGCGGGGTTCACGTCCGCGATATCGTTGTCGAAGGTGAACAGCACGACGACGGCGTCGGGATCGCAGCGGAACACATCGCGCTCCAGGACGATGCGCTCCTCGGTGGTCGTCATGCCGGAGCGGCCGAAGTTCATGAACTCCACCGTGCGCCCCCCTGGTTCCAGTGTTGCGTTCAACCGCCGTTCCGCGATCGCCGCGAACG
The DNA here is from genome assembly GCA_035762505.1 of Candidatus Krumholzibacteriia bacterium. Taxonomy (GTDB): domain Bacteria; phylum Krumholzibacteriota; class Krumholzibacteriia; order WVZY01; family JAKEHA01; genus JAKEHA01. The sequence goes on along the minus strand of DASTOO010000324.1, from coordinate 4,588 downwards.
TCGAGTCCAGTTCCACCTGGAACGCCTCGACGTAGCTGTCCCCGAGCACGGCCACGCGGTAGCAGCCCGCCGGCTTGTCGCGCGCGCGCTCGTAGTCGCGCCACCCCAGCGCGTTGATGCGTCCCTCGACCGGGTGGTCGTTCTCGGCGAAGAACCAGTACGCGCGCCCCGGCGTGAACCGGTAGCCGATCTCGGGATCCGGCTCGGTCCAGGCGACGCGCGCGTTGAAGGCGTGCGTTGCGCGCAGCACCGTTTCCGTCACGAGCACGACGACGACCAGCGACAGGAGCGCGACCCCGAAATTACGCACGGCGCAGCGCTCCATGCGGCGCGCGGCGCGGCACGGCTGACTCCCGCGGGGCCGTCATCGCCGGCGCAGTCCCCGCCGGAGTTCGTCCACCCGCGTCTCCACGACCGCCTCGCCCCCGAGCACCAGCGAGACGACGGGCGCCGGCCGGGCGACGCCGTGCGCCGGGGAATACCAGCCCAGCATCGCGCGGCCGCGTTCCAGGCCGACCGCCGCGACCGTAATCGAGTCCGCGGGGGTCACACGCACCGACAGAACGAATCGCCGTCCCCCGTGCGTCGTGAGCCTCCAGGCCCACAGCCCGTCCGTCCCCGCATGAACGTTCTCCACCGAGCGCACGGACGGACCGATGTTCCACAGCACGGTCGCGCTCACGGGCGCCGGCGCGCGCGCCGTGCCCACGCGTACGGTATCCGTGACAACGAGCGTGCGCGCGTCGCGGGGGATGTCCACGGTGCGGGTCGCGCAAAACGAGCCGTAGGTGAGCGACGCCTGCCAGCGGGTGCCTTCCGGCAGCGGAACCGACGCGGGGTGTTCGGTGACACGCGGGGCCCGCGAGACTTCCGATCCGCTCCGGGGCGGGAGGATCGTGTTGTGCGCCCAGCCGGACTGGAAATACTCGCGCCGTCCGGCCTTGTCGTAGGAGTATTTGCCGCCGTCGCCGAGTACCGTTTCCCCGTCCACAGCATAGAGGACCGACAGTCCGTCCGCGTGAGCGTGCGCGCGCATGTCGATGCGGCCCGCCGGCTGGCGGAACACGACGTAGCGACGATCGCGCGCGGCGCCCTTGTACACCGCATAGCCGGCGTCCGTGTCGAAGCAGGTCGCCGCACCGCCCGGGGCGCGCGTCACGCGGTACCGGCGGTTGAAGCGGAACACGGAGGAAGAGTCCGTGTCTCCAACCTGGGGGATGCCGCCCCGCTGGTCCTGCAGGTAGTACGCCGCGGTGAACATCCGACCGGTGATGCCGCGCAGCTCGTGCTCCGTGTCCGCGTCCACGTCCGGGTGCCGCGCGAAATACCCGACCATCTCGTCGAGCCAGCGCAACACCACGAAGTGGTAATAGGGCGCGTGCTCGCGGTGGAAGCCCTGCGCGGAAACAGATTTGACGGCGAGCGTGCGCAGCCGTTCGAGCGCGAGCCGCCGCGCGGCGTCGTCGTGGTAGACACGCGTCGTCTCGTACAGCCCGAGCGCGTCGATGAAGCCGTGGTTGTTCTGCTCATCGAAGAAACCGCCGCTCGCGAGCTGCCGCTGGTGTTCGAGGATCGCACCGCGCAGGATGCTGACCACGTCCTCGTCCGGTTCCCGGCGGCGCTCCTCCGTGCGCAGGTAGTAGACGAAGACCATCGCCCGGTACGCCCAGGTCATGGGTTCGCCCCACAGGCGCGGAGGGAGTCCGCCCGCCATGTGCGCGCCGAACCACCGGATCAGCCAGTCGCGTGCGATTGCGCGGTCCGACTCGCGCCGCGACGAAATGAGCGGGAGCAGGAAGCGCATCTCCTGCATCTGCATCCACCACGTGTAGTTGGTGCCGGAGGAGCGTTCCCATGCGAAGTCGGCGGCGTCCACCGCGTCGTAGTGCTGCACGCGCACCCGGCCGGCGCGCAGATCGGGCAGGTCGTCCGGGTCGGAATATCGCTTCAGGAAGAGATCGTAGTAGACGGGGTGTGCGAGGTAGTCGCCGGGCGGCGGGATGTCGAGCGCGCCCTCGCCGGGAGTCCCCGGGGGAGCGCCGCGCGCGGCGCCCGCGAGGACCGCCAGCACGAGGAGAAGACACGCGACCGGCCGCATGGCGTCACGACACGACGATGTCCGCGAATCCCCGTTTGCCCACCTGGACCGCGTAGGCCTGCTTGCGCGGCGCCAGCTTCAGGTCGGCGTCGGCGACCTTCTCGCCGTCCACCTTGACCGCGCCCTGGGAGATCATGCGCCGCGCCTGCGAGGTGCTCTCGCACAGACCGGCCTGCTGCAGGGCGCGCGCGATCCACAAGGCGCCGTCCACCGCATCCACCGCGACGCGGCGCGCCTCCTCCGGGCGCTCGTGCTGGACGAACAGCCGGTTGAAGTGCGCCTCGGCCGCCTGCGCGGCCTCGTCATCGTGGAATTGCGCCACGAGATCACGCGCGAGTTCGCGCTTGAGGTGGGAGGGATTGGTGGCCGGATCGGCGAGGCGGGCGCGGATCAGGTCGAGTTCCGCGGGCGTCTTCGAGCTCACCAGCTCGAAGTACTTCCCGATGAGGGAATCCGGAATCTTCATCGTCTTCCCGAAAATCTCCTCCGGCGCCTCGGTGATGCCGATGTAGTTTCCGAGCGACTTGCTCATCTTCTCGACGCCGTCTATCCCCTCCAGGATGGGGAGCGTCAGGATCACCTCCGGCTCCTGGCCGTAATCGCGCTGGATCTCGCGGGCCATGAGCAGGTTGAACTTCTGCTCGGTGGCGCCGATTTCGACGTCGGCGTTCAGGGCCACGGAGTCGTAGCCCTGCGCGAGCGGATACACGAACTCGAGGAGACTGATGGGCTTCCCCGCGTGGTAGCGCTTCTCGAAGTCGTCCCGCTCCAGCATCTGCGCCACCGTCTGCGTCGCGGTGAGGCGCAGCACGTCCGCGAACTCCATCCGGGCGAGCCAGCGGCTGTTGTAATCCACCGTGGTCCGCTTCGGATCCAGGATCTTGAAGGCCTGTTCGGTGTATGTCTTAGCGTTCTCGATCAGCACGTCGTGGCCGAGACGCCGGCGGGTTTCGCTGCGTCCGCTCGGGTCGCCGATCATGCCCGTGAAGTCCCCGATGAGGAAGATGACGGTGTGTCCGAGGTCCTGGAACTGGCGCAGTTTTCGCAACCCGACGGTGTGCCCCAGGTGGATGTCCGGCGCGGTCGGGTCGAAGCCCTGCTTCACGACCAGGGGTTCGCCGCTCGCGAGCGAGCGCTCGAGCTTGCGACGGAGGTCGTCCTCCGGAATGATCTCGACGACGCCCTGGCGGATGACCTCCATCTGTTCGTCGACGGAGCGGGCGGATGGGTCTTGCCTGCGGCTCATGGGAACATACCTTTCGACGACATAACTTTCGTTGGAGTCGGCGATTATAGCAGTCACCCCGAGGCCCCGTAAAGCATAGCCGGGGCCGGACAGCCCGTGCTATGGTGCCGTGACCGGTTCTATGACTGAAGACCAGGACAAGAGAAGCGACGCGGGGGCAACGCCCCCGGCAACGTCTACCAGCGCCGCCGCATCCGGCGCCGGCGGTTCGCCGCCCGCCGCGCCGCCGCGCTGGCGGCTCGAGCACCTCCTGCTCGCCGTCGTCGTGCTGGGGGCGGGCGTCGCCTTCAGCGCCTATCGCTACTTCGCGCGCGATCTCCCCAGCACATCCCGCCTCGAGATGATCGAGCCGACGCTGAAGACCCAGGTGTTCGGTGCGGACTCGAGCGTCATCGGGCAGTTCTTCGTGGAGGATCGCGCACTGGTCCCGCTGGAGGAGTTGCCGCCGTACCTGGTGGACGCCTTTATCTCCGTCGAGGACCGCAAGTTCTACTCGCACTGGGGCGTCGACCTCTTCGGCATCGCGCGTGCGGTGTTGACGAATCTGCGCCGGGGCCAACGGGTCCAGGGCGGCAGCACGATCACGCAGCAGCTGGGGCGGAATCTCTTCGACATGTTCGAGGACACGCTCACACGCAAGATCAAGGAAGCGCTCCTCGCGACGCGCATCGAGCGTGCCTACTCCAAGGACGAGATCCTGGAGATGTACCTCAACCAGATCTATTTCGGCGGGGGCGCGCACGGCGTGGAGGCGGCAGCCCAGACGTTCTTCGGCAAGAGGGCGAAGGACCTTACCATCGGCGAAGCCACGATGATCGCCGGGCTTCCCAAGAACCCGCGCGACTACTCCCCCATCAACCATCTGGAGCGGGCCATGCAGCGGCGCGACCTCGTCCTCACCGCGATGGTGGAGACGGGAAAGCTCGAGCGCGCCGAGGCGGACTCCATCTCCGCGGAGCCGGTCACGGTGCGCCCCGGCACACCCGGGCAGAGCGAGTTCGCCGCCTACTTCCTGGAGGAAGTGCGGCAGTATCTCGAGGAGCGCTACGGCTCGGATCGCATCTATCGCGACGGCCTCAAGGTCTACACGGGCATCGACCCCGTGCTGCAGCGCGCCGCCGAGGACAGCATGGAGGCGCAGCTCCGGCGCATGGAGCGGTTCCGCGGGTTTCGCGAGACCAGGGCCCGCTTCCAGGATCAGGTGGCGAAGGGCGAAGCGGCGGCAACACCCGCCTACCTGCAGG
>DASTOO010000323.1:0-2252 GCA_035762505.1 Candidatus Krumholzibacteriia bacterium | reverse complement strand
TTTCCGGCTGACGGAACGCGCGGGATCACCGGCTAGTTCCGGGCATCCGTTGCATTCCAAGAGTGGCCCGGCAAAGCGCCGGGCCGCTGACCCCTCATTCGTCGAAGGATCAACAAATGTCAAGCGACTCTAATGAAAGGGAGGCCGAACGAGATTGTCCCGTAGCGAGGAGGATGGTCTGAAGGCATCATACGCGAGAATCGTGCCAGTGTAAAGGCCTGCATTCGACGCCTGGCACATCAGATAACCCCGAGAACCGCCCGCGCGCCGAGCGCGACCACAAGCCCGCACACGAAACTCCACATGGTCCCGATGATCACGTACTCCGCTTCCTTGCGGTGGTCGCGCAACTCTCCGAACCGGAGGACGGACTTGGCGGCGATCAGGAAGCCGATCGCGCCGGGCTCGCCCATGAGAACGAAGACCAGGATCAAAAGCCGCTCGAGGCGGCCGATGGTCCCGCCGCCCGCGAGAAATCCCTGCTCGCGCACACTCGCGGGGAGCTGCTCCTGGAAGGGCCGGATGGCCTTCTCGATGATGATGCCGGAGACCTTGGTGGCAGCGATGACGGCCGCGATTACAACGAGGACTTCGGTGACGCGGTTACCGAAGCGCGTCACCCAGGAAAGCGCGACCGGCGCGAGATCGAGTCGCCATATCAGGACGCCGATGACCGCGAGATGCGCGCCCTGATCCAGGGAGAATGCGAGCAGGCCGTGGCGCTTCGAGGCCACCTTGATGAAGTCGATGACGGCGTGCGTGATCAGAACAACGACGAAGATCTCCCAGATCGCCCACGCGCCGGCGAGCGCATACGAGAGCGCCGCCACGACGAGCGCGTGCGCGATCAGCACGAGCACGTTGCGCTTGCGGTCGATGATCTTCCGCGACTGGAAGACGAAGTCTCCCAGCAGGTGCGCCGTCACGAGCGCCACCGCGAGATGCACCGGCGTGCTCATTTCGATCCCCATCGTCCCACCGTGTCCTCGTAGAAGTCCAGGGCCTCGTGCACGCCGTCCCAGCCCGCGCGCGCGAGGTGCTGGCCGACGGCCTGCTGGGTGATCGGCTCCCCGGGCCAGCTCTCCGCGATCTTCTCCTGCGTCCCGTCGAACAACGCGCCGCACACCGCGCGCGCCTGCGGGCTCGTCCAGTTCCTCGCGACAATGTCGAGAATCAACAGGGCGACGGAGATGGCGCGTGCGTCCCGCTCGGCGGCGGTTTCTTCACCCGGGTTGGCGAGGAGGTCGTGTGCGTTGTCGGGAATCCCGCCCGCCACGGCGAAGCGCATGCTGGTCGCTACCTTCCAATCGAGCATCGCACCGGAGAGACGAAACGCCTCGCCGCGCCCGGCGGCGACACCCGCGCTCGGGATCGCATCGATGGGCCCGACACCGATCGCGAAGCGCGTATCGACGTCGGCCTCGGCGCGGAGAAACGCCCGGAGGTACAGGGCGATCCGCAACGCACGCGCGGGTTCGGTCACGAGCAGCTGCCAACTGTCGCCGCGGAACAACTCGATCGGCAACGGCACCTCGGCGGGAAAGTGCTCGCGGATCGCGGTGCCGCCGCGCCGGATGCTCTCCTGGGCCTTCTCGAATTCCGGGCCGGAGAGCCTCCGCGAGCGGACGATGTCGCCGGTGATGACAGCACAGTTCTGCAGGCTCTTGGGGCTCACTTAACAAGCTATAACGCTTGTATAATATGATTACAAGTATAAAAGCTTGTGGCACATCCGCTGCGGAGGTGGTAGTCATGTATCTTATGCATTAACAGCGTATTATGTCATTCGTCCCCGGCGCCTCGCACCAGCACGTCTACTTCACTCGGGCCTCGAACGCCACACCGTCCAGCTCACACACCTCCGGCAACGCTCCATCGAGGACAAAGAACTGCGGATCTGCCTCAAAGCGATGTACCCGGTACAGGTGGTACTCCTCCCGTCGGGCCTCCGATACCCGCACTTCGTTGCGCGTCACGAAAAACGGCTGCAGGGCTCCCGACCGCGTCGTCTTCACCTCGATCAGCCGGTCCTCGCCCGATTCCTCGAAGGAGTGAACGTCGTAGCCCAGGTGATCGCCCCGCGTGGCGGACACTTGCTCGACCCGATCGGCGAGGCGCTTCTTTCCGGCCGTCCACAGGCGCTTGTGCTCATAGTTGAGCACGAGTTCTTCGCCGGCAGCGCCGAGCGAGCGATTGCGCTGTTCGCGCTCGATGTAGTCCACCGCGGGCGGCACTCGCTGACTCTCGCGGAC
>DASTOO010000322.1:0-5280 GCA_035762505.1 Candidatus Krumholzibacteriia bacterium | reverse complement strand
GGTCCGGGCGAAAAAAAGAGAAGGGAGACCTGCGTCTCCCTTCTCCGAGTTCGCAGCCTGGCCAGGCCGCGAGCCAAGTTACATCGCCTTGGCTTTACGCTTGGCCTTGCGCTTCTTGGTCTTGCGCTTGGCCTTGCCCTTGGCCTTACCCTTGGCCTTACCTTTGGCTTTCGCCTTCCTCTTTGCTGCCATTTTTGGTTCCTTCCTTTGGCGAGCGAGTGACTCACTCACCTCTTCAGGTTTCTAACCAACCAACGTTCAACGAATGAATCAGCATGACCTGTTTCACCGTTAGCGGGAATTCTTGCATACCGTAAAGGGGTGTCAACAAAAAATTATCATTGGTGGCCAAAAATTTTTCACTTCGGGGTACCCGGGTCCTCTCATCGGGTGGTCGATCGACCGTCGTGAGCATCGTCGATACGTCGACGAACGCGCGTGCATCGACGCGCCGACGGCGCTCGCATGCGCACGAATGACCGGGCAACGAACACGCGTGGTGCCGTTGACTCACGCACGTGTCGAGCGAGGTGATGCGGCGACCGGATGGCACGCGCGACTGCGCGCTCACCATCACCCGCGACGCCATACGCAGCGACGTTTGTTCACTATAGGATTAACGGACGGGGCGGGAGGGAGGGCGCCACCCCCGCGGGGGGTGGCGGGCCGGCGTGATCCCACCCTCATTATAGAGGGGTGCGACGCGGGAGCGCGCGACATTGGGAGCGGCCCTATAACTCGTTGCAACATTGCTAAATACAACCTCGGGTATGGGGCAGAATGGCGCGCCGGCAGGCTTGTCGGGGCGCATAGTTTCTGATACGGTTGTCTCGTACTGGCCTCATACGGGACGCACGCGCCGGCGCGTAGAGGCGAGCCGGCGGACGTCACGGAGCCGATCACAACCCAACATCCCCAGGAAAGAAATCCTATGAGCGATCGAATGAATCTATTCGAAATGGCGACCGCGCAGTTCAACAAGGCGGCCGACATCATCAAACTGAATCCGCTGGTTCGCACCGTCCTCTCCGAACCGCAAAACGAGATCACCGTTAACTTCCCCGTCCTGCTCGAAGACGGGACCTACCGCCTCTTCAAGGGATACCGGATCCAGCACAACAATACCAACGGCCCGTACAAGGGCGGCATCCGGTTCCACGAGTCGGTCAACCTGGCCGAGGTCAAGGCGCTGGCGGCGTGGATGACCTGGAAGTCCTCCCTGATGGGCATCCCCTTCGGCGGAGCCAAGGGCGGCGTCACCCTCAACCCCCGCAACTTCTCGGAAGCCGAGCTCCGCCGCATCACCCGGCGCTTCACCCATGCGCTGGGAAACAACATCGGGCCCGAGTACGACATTCCCGCCCCCGACGTGGGCACCGGCCCGCGCGAAATGGTCTGGATGATGGACACCTACATGACGATGTTCAACGCGTCGGACCGCAATGCGACGCGCGGCGTCGTCACCGGCAAGAGCCTGGTCAACGGCGGCAGTCTGGGTCGCGACAAGGCGACGGGCCAGGGCCTGGTCTTCTGCTTCGAAAACTGGGCGAAGCACGCCGGGTTCTCGATCAAGGGCTCGACCTTCATCGTGCAGGGCTACGGCAACGTGGGCTCGTGGGCCGCGCGCATCATGCAGAACCGCGGCTCCAGGCTGCTCGCGGTGAGCGACCACACCGGCCAGATCGGCGCCCCCGACGGGATCGACGCCGAAGACCTCGCCGTGCATGTCGCCGGGACGGGCGGCGTCGCCGGCTACAAGAAGGCCAAGGAGATCTCGCTCGCGGACTTCTTCGCCACCAAGTCGGACATCTTCATCCCGGCCGCCCTCGAGTGCTCGGTCAACGTGGAGACCGAGGGCTATATCAAGGCCAGGTTCGTGATCGAGGGCGCCAACGGGCCCACCACGGTCGAAGCCGAGAAAAGCCTGATCAAACGCGGCGTCACCGTGATCCCGGACATTCTCGCCAACTCGGGCGGCGTGACCGTAAGCTACTTCGAGTGGGTGCAGAACAAGAACAGCGAGGTCTGGGAACTGGAGCGCGTGGACGACGAGCTGGACCGGCTGATGAAGCGGGCCACGACGTCGGTCATCGACGAGATGGAAACCCGCAAGTGTGACCCGCGCACCGCGGCGCTGACCCTCGCGCTGTCCCGCATCGAGAAGGTGTACGTCGAGCGCGGCATCTTCCCCTGATCGGGTAGAAGTATCCGGCGGGCTTCGCGACGGCGCGGGGCCCGCACCCCTCAGCCCTGCGGCGGAGCTTCCATCCCGCCCAGGGCTTCCATTTTCTTGCGCGCGCGGGAGACCGCTTCGAGGTCCCACGACGCGTTCCCCCAGTAAGCGATGAACGCGCCGTAGCTCGTTTCGGCCGAAACCCGGTTGCCGCGCGCCAGGTCCGACTCCGCGAGGAAGAACATCGACTGCACGAAGAGCACCGGGTCGCCGTGGTACGGGAACTCCGGCCCGTACAGCCCCGCGCGCACCCGTGCGAACGCGGCCGCGGCGCTCTCGGCGTCGCCGCTCTCGAACGCGGCGTATCCGGCGATGAAGGTCCGGCGCGCGCCGGCGCCGGCGGCGACCGCGGTGGGGGTGGACGCCGCGGAGAGAAGCGCGAGCGCCTCCTTCTGACGCTGCTGCCCGATCTCGGAGAGGGCGTTCAACTCGGTCACGTCCAGCGAAAGCACCCGCGCCCACAGCACCCAGTCCTTTTCCGACAGGGCCTCGATCACCGTGTCCGCGGAGCCAAAGTCCCCGCGCAGGATCTGGATGCGCGCGCGCGTCAGCCGCACCGGCACCTCGCCGAAGCCGGTGACCCAGCGCTCCACCACGTTCTCCGCGTTGTCGGCCTGGCCGAGCTGGCAGAGGTACTCGACCAGCCGGAGCGAGAGCGTCAGTCCGCGACCCGTCGCCCCGCCGAGCATCGCGAGGCGGATCGCCTCGTCCATCGCATGGACACCGTCGTCGAACTCCCCGGCGACGAAGTCCACGAAACCGATCCCCTCCTGCCCGATCGACTGCAGGACCATCTCGTCGAACAGCATCAGCTTCTCGAAGCTCACCCGCGCCGCCGCGAAGTCACCGGCGTCGGCGTAGAGCAGCCCGCGGGTCATGACGGCGGGGATGCAGCGGGGATCGAGATCGAGCGCATTGTTGCAGAACTCGGCCGCCGCATCGCGGTTGCCGCGCGCCATCTCCACCTGCGCCATGAGCACGTAGGGGAACGGCTCCCCGGTGTACATGCGGGCGAGTTCGCGGGCGGCATCGGCGGCACGATCGAGATCGCCGGCGGCGGCCGCCTGGCGGACGTACAGCTCCACCACCGGGCCGACGCTCGCGTCGCTTCGCATCAACGGCTCGAGCTGGCGCCTGCAGTCGTCCAGGTTCCCCGCGAGGAAATGCGCGAGCGCCAGGTGATACCGCGACTCGGGGGTGCTGTCCTTGCCGAGCGCCGTGGTGAACGCCATCACGGCCCCGTCGTAGTCGCGATCCAGGAAGAGCTGCCGCAGCCCGGCCGCGTAGGCCGTGTCCGCTCCCGCGACCGCGACGGCGCGCATGATCGCGTAGCCGAGCGCGTCCTCGTCGTCAATCAGGGGGTGCGCATAGCACTCGGCGAGGCGCGTCCAGGAGTCGGCGCGGGTCGAATCGACCTTCGCCGCGTGCTCGAGCACGACCGTCGCCTCGCGCACGCGCCACATGCGCATGAACTCGACGGCGAGCTGGTGGAGCTCCTGCGGATCGGACTCGCCCAGGCGCCCTTCGTCGATGGTCTCCACCTCGGGCGACACCGCGCCCGGAAAGCGCGGGGTCGGCGCGGCCACGTCGCGCTCGGGCTCGATGGAGCGCAGCAGCCAGAAGCTGCCGGCGAGGAGGAGAAGGAGAAAGAAGCCGTAGATGATCGTTTTCATGGTTGCTGCCCGGCGGACGGACGGCGGCGCTCGACGGCCTCCAGGAGCTCCGTCAACCGGAGCGACTCCGGTGCGGCGCCCGACGCGCGCAGGCGCCCGGCAATGTCGAGCATGGCCGCGTTGTACGGGGTCGCCACCCCGTGCTCACGACCGAGCGCGATGATGGGACCGTGGATGTACTCGGACTCGATGTGCGCGCGCTTGAGGTAGAGGTCCTGCCACAGCGAGTTGTGCACCTTGACGCCGTGATCGCTCCGGCGCGCGCGCGGACGGCGCAGCTCCGCGATCATCGCCTCGATGGACGGGTCCCGGCCGTCGCACGACCGCGCGCGGACCTTCGCCGCGCGGAACACCCGCCGCACCTCGTCCAGGAGCGACGCGTTCAACTCCTGGAATTCGTTGGTATCGTGGTCGCGCACGTCGACCGCGGCGTGCACCACCGTCTGCGTGTTCAGCGCGAGCTTGAGCCACTTGTCGGATGCGATGGTGCGCGAGGACGCCGCGTCGAAACCGGCCTCGCGGAACGCGAGGGCCAGCGCGCGCGTGAAGGCGTCGCTGCCCTTCGGGTGGATACCCACGACCACGCGGCCGGGGGCGCGGAACGACGCGCTCCCGGGCTGCACCATGGAGCACGTCATGCGGCACACGCCGCCGTGGACGCGCGAGAACGTCTTCGCCACGACGGCCTCGCTGGCAACGCCGTTCTGGAAGCAGACGATGGGTGTGTCGGCGGGGATGACCCTGGCCAGCGCCGCGACGGCCGCCGCGACGTCGTAGCACTTGACCGTGAGCAGGACGCAGGCACCGGGGGCGGCGTCGCCCGCGGCGAGCGTGGCGAGCGCCTTCGGGTGCGCGACGCGCTCGCCCGTGGCCGACTTGAGACGGAGCCCTCCCTGCGCCACCGCTTCGACCAGGGACGCCCGCCCCACGAGAAGGACGTCGTTATGATGGCAGGAGAGCATGCCGCCGAGCACGCTCCCCACCGCTCCCGCGCCATAGACGACTACCTGCATGACGTCACTCCGGAAGTGAACGGCGGACTACGCCGTGACGACCGCGCCTCCCCGGGCAGTCCAGGACTCGATCCCGCCGGCGACGCTGGTCGCGCGGTACCCCAGGCGATCGAGCAGACCCGCGGCATACGCGGACCGGCGGCCGGTGCGGCAGTAGACGACGACGGGCTTGCCCTTCGGGACTTCGCCGATGCGATCGAGCAGGCGGGTGTGGGCGATGTTGTGCGCGCCCGGAATGCGCCCGGTCTCGGCCAGCTCGGCGGCGCGGCGCACGTCGAGCAGGAACGCGCCCGCCGCAACCGCGCCCTCGACGTCGCCGGCCTGGATCTCGGCGACCGAGGCCACCTTCCCGCGCCGGGCG